>CAZMRG010000027.1:0-15169 GCA_964568655.1 uncultured Ignavibacteriales bacterium
TTAAACGATGCCTTTGGCGAGCTTCGCGATTTTTATCAGGAAACGGGTTCCAATAGCGATGATACAATTGACAATGTGGAATTGATTCGCGGATTTAATAAGCACAGGTTAATGAAATACATGGAGCTAATTGAAAATGCAAAGTTTGAGGTCCTTGGCATGAACCGCCTAAAAGGATTAATAACTGACGAGATAAATGATTTTACAAAGTCGTTTACTTCAGGCGGCGGCGTCATTAAATCACTTTACAAGATCAGTCTTGATTTCAAGGTGATGAAAGATGACAAAGCTGTTAACGCATCAAATGACGATCTTATAAATGTATGCGAAATGTTTGAAAGATTAGGGGAAGAAGTTAAGCTCACTGCAATTGAAATCCCTAACATGGTAATTATTGACAGGGAGAAAGTTTTCATTAACATCACCGGCGATCAGTCTATTGCAAAAAATAAGCAGGCAGATCTTATCATAAATGATAAGCTGTACACAGAAAATATGCGGGATCTTTTTTTCAGCTACTGGGAAAGATCTGCGACAGTGAAAGAATATCAGGAAAGCGCAAAAGTTTATCAATAACAATGCTATTACTATTAATAATAATTGATTGGCAGATTAGTGTTTCAAAAATCCATATTAAATATTAACATGTTTCATCATATTACATTCATAAAACTATTCAATTCACTATTGAGGAATTACTGCATCTACGGATATGAAAACAATTATTGTATTTTTGTTCATTTGCGTTTCATTAACTCAAACCACTTTTTCACAATCAAACCCTTCTCAGTATATGCCATTGCAGATAGGGAACAAATGGGTATATATGTATCGCCCGCAAGCGCCTCATGACAGCGCTTACATAGTATCGCAAATTATTGGAGATACTATAATTAACTTTAAAAATTATTTTAAAATTACGCATTTTCGAGATACAGTAAATTATATTCGTTTTGATACATTAACATCAACGCTTGTAGAATACTGTAGCGATCCAACCTGCAGTTATGAACATGGATTGTTTCAGTTGGCAGCATCAAATGGTGATTCTATATCAACTTGCGCCGCTTTTCCAATTATTTGCAGAGGCGTAAATGATACTCTGTTGTTCGGAAATAATACATATCTTAAAACATTTACGCATTACTCGATAAATTACTATTGTGTATACAGCCAAAAGTATAATTTTTTATATGGCATAGGACTTAACTATGAATATCAATCGAGTGTTTGCAGAGCAAGTGCGATTTGGGCAATTTATCTAAGAGGCGCTTATATAAATGGCGTTTTGTATGGCGATACATCTTCGACTTTCACGCGTACCGTTACCGGCATAGTAAAATACAGAGATAATAACCATCCCGTTTCTTCAGGGTACGTTAAAGCATTCAAACATTCTTACATTGGCGATATAGTTATTGAAGACTCGGCCGCTATTCAGTTAGATGGCAGTTATACGATCCGTTTGCCGCATGATACTACCGATCTTATGGCATTTCAAAATGATGAAGTAATGGCGCTAAATTTTGTACCGACATATTATCCATCAACCATTTATTGGCAGAATGCGGGGCACATCTATACCGATACAAACATGACCGGCATTGATATAAGCGTTTACAGAATCACAAATGACGGCTCAAGTCATGGGCAGATCAGCGGTGGAGTATATCTGAATACAAACACAACAACGCTTACAGGGCTGGGGTATGCTATAGTATATGCTAAAACCGGAAATACATTCAGGGGATATTCAATTTCTGCAGGAAACGGCGCATATTCTGTCGATTCACTACCCCATGGAATGTACCAGTTAATTTGCACAAGAATGGGCTATCCTTCTCAAACCAAGAACAGATATTTGGGGAATAATAATCTTACCGGAGTAAATTTCATATATGGACGGCAATTGGTTGGCATACCCGATGGGAATGAAATCCCGCTTACTTATTCACTTTCTCAAAATTATCCTAATCCGTTTAATCCTGCGACAACAATTAAATTTGGATTGCCCAAATCATCGCAGGTAAAATTAACAATCTATGATTTACTTGGAAGGGAAATTTCAGTATTGGTGAACGGGAATCTGAGCGCAGGCAGCTACAAAGCCGAGTGGGATGCATCGAATTACTCAAGCGGCGTGTATATTTACAGGATAGAATCGTCTGATTTTGTACAGGTAAAAAAACTGGTTCTGATAAAATAGAATTGATGTCTTATGACAAAACCCATCAATAATTGATGGGTTTTTTGTAAATTCTAGCTTTAATTTTCCCTTGACTTAAATTATAAATAAGCGTTATTTGTAGCTAATTAATCACAAATTTACTTAAAAACAGCCTATAGAATCGTTTCTTCTGTTGTCCACAATCCATTATTTTCTAAAAAAATGAAATAATAGAAATATGAATCTATCATTTTTGCACCATCACAGAAGAAGCTTCATACTTTTGGCCGTTGTAGCGGCTTTCCTTACAATATCAAATCAGTTTATATATGCGCAGGGAACCGGCAATAAGTATGCCGGCGAGTTTCTTGCTATAGGCGTTGGCGGCAGGCCGCTTGGAATGGGCGGCGCTTATGTATCGCTTGTAAACGATGTGACCGCTGGTTACTGGAACCCGGGCGCGCTTTCAAGATTAGATTATCCCCAGGGTTCGCTGATGCATGACGAACGCTTTGGGAATTTGGTAAATTATGATTACGGCTCGGTGGCAATTCCGTGGGGACCGAAGGTTTCGATCGGCTTAAGCATAATCAGGCTGGGCGTAGATGACGTGCCTAATACTCAAAATGCGTTAATTGACTTAAACGGCAACGGGATACTTGATCCCGGCGAACGTTTGGACTACAGCCAGATCAAGTTTTTTAATGCAGCTGACTGGGCGTTCATAGTAACTTATTCCAAAAAGCAAAGCGAAAAATTTTCGTACGGCGTAAATTTCAAGCTCATCTCTGAAAGCGTTGACTACGGCTCAGCATGGGGTATTGGATTCGATGCCGGCGCTGTTTACGACGTTTCTTCAAAATTCCGCGTAGGCGTTAACCTGCAGGATATTACCACAACTCTGGTTGCTTGGAATACCGGAAGAAAAGAATTAATTACACCGACCGCTAAGGTTGGCAGTTCGTATGATATCCCGATATTCGGGACAGGAAGATTGACTCCTGCCGTGGATTTTGACATAAGATTTGAAGACAGGCAGTTTGCATCGCTTGCGCACGTGGGACCGGTCAGCGCGGATATGCATGCGGGACTTGAATATGGCTTCAAAAATTTATTCGCGGTAAGAGTAGGCTATAACGACGTTAAGCAGTTAACTTTTGGCGCAGGAATTAAGCTGCCGAAACTTAACATAGATTATTCTTTTGCAAAGTTTGATAATACAGACCAGCTTGGAAACACACACAGGATCTCTGTGATGTTCACGCTTGAAGACGATAAATTCAAACGCAAAACCGAATAGTATTTATTGAAAAAAGTTTTATAAAACGTCCTGTTTCATCGGGGCGTTTTTAATTTATAGAGGAAATTTATTAAACAGGTTGTAATAAATAGCCAGCCTGATACTGTCTACAGGTATCAAAAAGTAATTTACATAACTATGCTCACTGTGGCCCTGGTTTGGTGTGCGGGTATCCTGCTGGCTCCGTTATGGGCTGATGAGACAGGCTTGTTGGGCAATATATCGGCGTTCTATTACGGCCTGTTTTCGAAGGCATGCCACCAGCTTGACGACCGCTCGCTGCACATGTTCAGCCATAAGCTGGGCGTATGTTCAAGGTGTACGCTTATTTATTTCGGGTTCTTAGCGGCTGTTATTGTTTATCCTTTTGTAAAGAAACTTAATCAGAATGACATGCCCGCTATGTGGATACTGCTTGTGAGCGCGGGACTTGTTGCCGTTGATGCGGGACTGGATACGTTCAACGTTGTTAAGAATACTTTTCTTACCAGGGAAATTACCGGCGGGATACTTGGTATTGTATTAGCGTTTTTCCTGTTGCCCGGCACAATAAGAATTTTTGATGAGTTTTTTGCACCGCGATTAATTTCAAAAAACCAAACCAATGTATCATCCAAGTAAATTCGCGCCAATAATGCTAAGCTCTGTAATAATGATAGTTATTGCTGTCGTGCCGGTATTGAATTTTGTTAATCTCGGCTGCTGCGCGGGTATTGTAGCAGGCGGAGTAGCCGGCGCAATATATTATAACAACCAGCTCAAAAAGATCGGCGAAACGATTCAATATAAAGATGGCGCCGCTATTGGTATTCTTTCCGGTTTCTTATCAGCAATAATAGTTGTTGTGTTCACAACTCTGCTATCAATGGTTATCAATCAAAATCCAATTCCTGAAATATACAGAGTTTTCGACCAGCAGGGCTACACGCTGCCGCCTAACGCTGAGCAATTTTTAAAGAGAATATCGGATGAATACAGTAAAAATGGTTTCAGCATCACACTTACACTGATAACACTGGCGATAGATATTATTTTGTATCCTATCTTTGGGGCCGTCGGCGGATTGCTTACTGTTTCAGTTGTCGGAAAGAGAAAAAATGTCGAGTTCCGGCAATAAGTTTTTTTCAATAGAAAGCTGTTCTTCAAAAGAATCATGGCGAATCCGCTTAACAATCCTTTTACTTCTGGTTTTTTCATTTCTAAATACATTCTTTAATCCTTACCAGTTTTTATTTGATCATTATGGCATTCAGTCTTCAAACGGCTGCCCGTTATTAACGCTTACAGGCGTTCCGTGCCCCATGTGCGGAATGGGCAGATCGCTAGAAAGTATAATACACTTTCATATCGGCGAGAGCTTCTATTATAATCCATCCGCATTAATTATTTTCTTCTTTGCCGGTTTATTTATTGTTTTTGAATTCGCTTTAAGCTTAAGAAATAAAACTATCCGCCTTAAAAAACCTGCCTACAAGCTTTGGTATATACCACTTGGATTATTAATAGTGGTGTGGACTCTAAACATTCTCATCGGACATCATTAAAATTAATCGATTTTCTGATAAGTCAATTTGAAATGACTTTCCAAAATATTGTCAATAGAGTATATTTTAGCAAATTACATTGTTGCCTTATGTTGAAATGTGTTTTTTTACTGGTTTCATTCATTTTCACAATTACTTCTTATACTCAATTCGGTTGGGTTCAATATCAAACCTCTGCAGATTCTTTAAACTCGTTCGATTTTTTTGATGCAAATACAGGAATGGCCGTTGGCAATAGCGGTGTATTTCTTAAAACCATAAACGGCGGAGTTAACTGGTTTATTCCGAATTCTCGAACTTTATCAACGAATATTTTAGAAGTAAAATTGCTTAGCGCATTAACATGTTTGCTTGTCACAAGTGATAGTATCTTAAGATCAACGGATGGGGGTTATTCATTGAATCCTGTATATAGCCATTTTTATGCGAAGTATTCAAGCATGTGTTTTGTTAATAATTTGACAGGATATTTGATTTTCGCGAATAAAATATTAAAAACTACAAATGGGGGCATTAACTGGCAGGAAATTGCGTGGTCAAGTTTCTCGTTTTATGATATCGCTTTGGTCAATACCCAAACATTTTATACAAGCGGCTTTTGGGAATTTAACGTACAGGGCAATGAGTTTGTATTAGGTGACATTATCAAATCAACTAATCAAGGTACAAGTTGGAGTACAGTTTATCAGGAACCAGGAGATACAAAGTCACATCCACTCTACTTTTTTGATGATAATAATGGACTCTGGTATGATTATGCTTTTGCGAAAACTACAAACGGCGGAGCCAATTGGTTTCCTATAGATATTGGGACAAGCGAGACAATTAACAAAATTTTTTTTATAAATCACTACAAAGGCTGGTTAGCCGGAAATAACGGAAAAATAGTTTCAACTACGAATGAAGGATCAACTTGGTCGATTCAGCAGAGCGGTGTTACATCGAATATTTTAAATATTAAATTTATTGACCAATACACCGGCTGGGCTGTAACTTCAACGGGAACCATGCTCAAGACAACTAGTGGAGGTTTCCCTCGCGGCATAATAAAAATTTCCGATGAGATTGCCGAAAATTTCTCTCTTTCGCAAAATTACCCTAATCCGTTTAATCCGTATACAAAAATTACATTTATTGTTCCGAACGAAAGAATTGTTAAACTTGAATTGTATGACGTGCTGGGAAAGCGTATAAAAGTTCTTATTGACGGTAATTTTTCTCCCGGTAAATATCTGTATAACTTTTTTGAAATCGATATTCCCTCCGGAATATATTACTATAGACTTACCTCAAATAATTTTTCACAAACTAAAAAAATGGTTCTTATTAAATAACTGATCAATATAAAAAGAATATTTTTTTGTATGAGCAGACCTGTGTGGCCGCCCGCTTTTTAATTAGTCTTTGTACATTTCTGTAGGGCTCGTTCCCCGAACGAGCCGCCCCATTGTTTCAACTTTTAACGATTTCATGTTTCGTAACTCGGAGCTCTGTCCCGAGCGTCCGAGCCCGCCTTGGGCGGGCTCGGACTTACTTAGACTAAAGCCTCTCCGCTCCCTGAGAACACTACTCATTTATTTTGGATCCCGCCAATGAAATTCTAATTATTCTTTGTGCGCCCTGTGTAAACCTTTGTGTGCTATGTGGTTATTTGTTTATGAAGCGATTTTTAAAACAAAATCCATCTGCAACGCTATCCCTCCCGGAACAAAAAGCTTATAAATAGAGTAAAACAAACAGACTTTCTAACTTAATCTATAAGCTTATGAAAAATCACAGCAAAATTCCACTTCTACTGTTCATTTCCTTCTTTTTCATTATTGCAATATTGTCGGTATCCGGCATTTTTTCCAAGCCTGATCAGAAAAAAGGCATTCAATCCGTATCTACTCCAAAAAAGACGTTGGGCGACGATAAAATTCATTTTTCGACCAGCGTTGATAATACATACTACTATGATAACGACTATGTTTATCTTTATGTCGATCTTCAGGCAGGCAAAGTTGAAAACGCAAGAGAGCGTACCCCACTAAACATCGCAATTGTTATCGATAAGAGCGGTTCCATGGCTGAAAAAAACAAGCTTGATTATGTTAAAAGAGCTGTCGATTATATAATAGATGAAGTCGGACCGAATGATTATGTTTCTATAGTTACATTCGATGATAATGTCAGCGTTGTTCAGCGTTCAGAAATAATCAGCGATAAGTATGATCTGAGAGATAAAGTTTCGCATATTAAGCCGGGCGGATTTACCGATCTAAGCGATGGCATGTTCGAAGGATACTCGCAGGTCGATAGGTCCTATTCGAGAGGATATGTTAACAGGGTTTTTTTACTTACGGACGGCCTTGCAAACCGCGGTATTACCGATGTATATGACCTTGTCAACAAAGTAAGGGATAAAAACCGCAGAGACGGAATTACAATTTCCACCTTCGGCGTGGGCGCTGACTTTAACGAGAATCTTATGGCTGATATTGCCGACTATGGTAAAGGTAATTATTATTACATAAAGAACTCATCCGACATACCCGATATATTTGCATCGGAACTGCGCGGCGTTCATGATATGGTAGGGCAGGGCACAAAAATAAAGATTAAATTCCCGGATGAATACCTGATGTTAAATAAAGTATTCGGATATCCTTATGATATATCAGGAAACGAAATTTCAATTGACTTCAAAGATGTATTTTCCGAACAGACAAAATCCGTTTTAGTAAAGTTTAGGGTGAGGAAGAAGATCGACAGGAAGCTTAACTTTGAAAGCGAGCTGAGTTACCAGGACGTTAATTCAGATTTCAGAACCGTAACTTCAAACGATGAACAATTTGTTGAGCCAACTTCCAGCAAGGAAATTTACAACAGGTCAAACAATGAAACCGTTGTGCAGAATATTTCGGTATTCGAATCGAATGAAATGATGGAAAACGCGCTGAGAGAAGCCGATAACGGCAATTATGACAGGGCAAAAACTGAGATTAAAAGCGCGCAGGATTATTTAAGCGGGCAAATGAACCAGGTCGCGCCATCGCCTGAAATGAGAAGACAATCTGAAAATATGGAAAAGTATAATAAAGATCTGGAATCGGCTGATACGAAATCCGATGAGGAAAAGAAAGAGATGCAGAAATCAGGTAAGTACGATAATTATAATTCCAGAAAGAAGAACCAATAATATGTAGCTTGTTCCAGCGGGAATCTAATATTCAAAGGTCAGAAGGCAATCCTTCGACTCGGCTCAGATGACAAAATGAATATATATGTTTCGTGCTACGACTCCACGTCGCCTGCCTGTTGCAGGCAGGTGGCACGAATTTTTTCCCACTCACCCCCCAATCCCTCTCCTGGGAGGAGGGGGGAATTATTATTATAGTTTTCTCCCTAGGGAGAGGGGAAGCCCGCCTCAGGCGGGAGGGGTGAGGCAAAAATCATGCTTTCCTTACTCTGCTTATCTGTCACTTTATATAATCAACTCACTCAATAAACAGAATAGTTATTGTAAGTGTATTCGAAAGATCGCCTTTCCCTTTTTTCTACTTTTTTCTTTGCATTCTGTCATTTGTAATTAGTTATTAGTAATTGTTTTTCCCGCCAACTTCTTTGAAAACAAACTTTTCCGGAACCATTTCAATCTAAAATAGTTATTATATGTATAAATTATATTACATCAGTACAATAACTTATGGATGTTTCCCGCAGTCCGGCTATGTTCAAAGCAATCCGCATTTTATGCAATATTTAATAAATTGATATGACTTTTTAATATTGCTATATTTACGCTTAAATTAAACAAGTAAAGTAAAATCTATGAAAATATTTATCGATACAGCCAATCTTGCCGAAATAAAAGAAGCTGCCAGCTTTGGCGTTTTAGACGGGATTACAACCAATCCCTCTTTGATGGCTAAAGAAGGAATTAAAGATACAATGAAGTTTTACGAAGAGCTCTGTAAGATTGTTGCTGGACCGGTGAGCGCAGAAGTAATTTCAACCGACTATAATGGAATTCTGAAAGAAGGAAGGGAATTTTCAAAAATAGCGCCTAACATTTATGTTAAGGTTCCTCTTATAAAAGAGGGATTAAAAGCGGTTAAGACTTTTACTGAAGAAGGTATCAAAACGAATGTCACACTCTGTTTTTCCCCTTCCCAGGCGGTTTTAGCGGCTAAATCAGGCGCTACAATTATTAGCCCTTTTATCGGCAGGCTCGATGATATTTCTCAGCGGGGCATGCAGGTTATAGAAGAAATTGTGCAGATATACGGGAATTATGGTTACGATACTGAAGTTCTTGTAGCAAGCGTAAGGCATCCAATGCATTTTGTTGAGGCATGTTTGATAGGCGCTGATATTTGTACAATACCATATAAGGTTATCGAATTACTTATCAAACACCCGTTGACGGATATTGGACTGGATAAATTTTTAAGCGATTGGAAGAAAAACAATGGTTAAACGTACAGCATTTTATGATATACACAAATCACTTGGAGCAAAAATAGTTGATTTCGCCGGATTCGAAATGCCGGTTCAGTATGAAGGAATAATTGCCGAACATATGGCGGTCAGAAATTCTGTCGGCGTGTTCGACGTATCGCACATGGGCGAGTTCTTTGTTAAAGGCAAAGACGCGCTCGCGTTTGTTCAGAAAGTCACAACAAACGACGCGTCAAAATTAGTTAAAGGCAAGGTACAATACTCGGCGGCCTGTTATGAAGACGGCGGCGTTGTTGACGACCTGCTGGTTTACAGTTACGGCGATTTTTTTATGATAGTTGTAAACGCATCTAACATCGAAAAAGATTTCGCATGGTTCGAAAAAAATAAAGGCGGGTTTGACGTTCAGCTCACAAACCGCAGCGATGATTTCTCGCTTTTAGCGGTGCAAGGGAAGAATTCTCTGCCGACTCTGCAGAAACTGACGAATACAAATCTTGCCGAAATGAAGTATTATACTTTTAAAGAAGGCAAAGTCGCGGGACTCGACGCAATTATTTCAAGGACAGGATACACGGGCGAAAAAATATGTTTTGAAATTTATGTGGCTTCAGATAAAGTATCTTCTGAGAAACTCTGGAACTCCATATTTGAAGCTGGTAAAGAATTCAATATTAAGCCGATTGGCCTTGGCGCAAGAGATACGTTAAGACTCGAAGCCGGATATTGTTTATATGGAAACGATATAGACAAGACTACTAATACAATAGAAGCAGGACTAGGCTGGATAACCAAACCTGATAAAGGCGAATTTAACGGCAAGCCGAAAATAATGTCGCAGCTGAAAAACGGCGTCACCAGAAAGCTTTCGGGATTTATTGTCGACGGACGCCCGGTGGCACGCCATGAATTTGAAATTTATAACAAAGACAATAAGAAGATTGGACATGTAACTAGCGGCGGACCCTCGCCGGTGCTGAACAAAAATATAGGGCTTGGCTATGTTGATGTTGCGGAAGCTAAGTTAGGCAATATTATTAAAATAAAGATCAGGAACGATTTTGTAAATTCTGAGATAGTAAATATTCCTTTCGTTTCTAAAAACTAAATACTGAAAAATGGAGTTATATTCTGCAAACCTGGAGAAGAAAAATTTGAAGATTAACTTGTATTTTACTCACAAGCATGTTGATTCTGCGCTTGATCTAAAAGATAAAAATGTTGTTGTGATAGACGTTCTCAGGTCCTCAACCACCATGGTTATGGGCCTGACAAACGGGGCGAAAGAAATAATTCCAACTGAAGATGTTGCCACGGCCGGCCTCATAGGAAGAAATTCCCAGGGGCAGGCTCTGCTTTGCGGCGAACGCAACGGAAGGATCATAGAAGGCTTTAATCTGGGGAATTCTATTAAAGAATATATTCCTGAGATAGTGAGCGGCAAAACGCTCATTTTCAGCAGCACAAACGGCGCGCCGGCGCTTATGAAATCAAAATTCGCAAGGAACTGCGTTGTGCTGGGCTTTGCAAATATGTCTCGAGTTGAAGAATTTGTTACGCAGCTGAATGAGGATTTTATCATTCTGTGCGCGGGAAAGCAGGGGGAGTTCAGCCTTGAGGATACTGTATGCGCGGGCATGCTCATCTCAAAGCTAACCAAAGATAATACTATGGTGAATTATGCTCTGTCTGATTCTGCTCTTGGGGCGTCTAAACTTTATTCAACGTATAAGCTTCACCTTCTTAAGATGATGCAGGAATCGGAACACGGCAGATTCCTTATCGAAAATGGTTATGGAGACGACCTGCCTGAATGCGCTAAAGTAGATGTAAGCTCGGCGTTGCCGATCCTCCGTAACGGCGTAATTAAGCTTATTGAAAGCTTCGAGCATGACCCAAAGCTTACAATGAAGAAAGTCGCACAGCGCGTGGATTCTTCTTCAAAGTCTTAAATGAATTTGAGAAGAGAAAAATTATTATCAAAATATTATAAATGAAGAGCGCTCGCCGCGAGAGGAGAAGAGAAAAACCTGCCAATTCCAAAAATTCTTCGCGAAAATACGAAGAGGGGCTTCCTCTCGTAAATAAGAAACAGATCCTCGGTTTCTTTCTTGCCGTTTTCAGCCTTCTTATTATCTTAAGTATAATTTCATATTCCGATATCGACCAGTCAAAGCTGGAAGGCTTTAACTTAAAGGAGATATTCAGGAAAGAAAATCAAACTTCCAATTTCAACACAGCTAACTGGCTGGGTATAGTTGGCGTAGTAATATCCGGGGTTCTGGTAAGAGGCGCTTTCGGATATTTTTCGGTTATAATACCCGGCGTGATTCTGATCTTTGGAATTATGCTGATTCGAAAACGCGCCGTGATGGATGTATTGCAGCTTACCGTTTACCTGCTGGTTTTGATGATACTGACTTCAACCCTGTTCGGACTGCTGAAAACAACTATCGGCGCCGACAGGATTACTTACAGGCTTGTTGGTACAAGCGGCGATTATTTTTCCTCAATCCTTTATACTATGATCGGCAGCTTCCCGGGATATTTATTGGTTGTTATCCTGCTAGTCCTGTTCAGCTTCATGCTGCTTGACCGCGATATCGTAAAGACTCTTGCCAGGTTAAAGGTTATGTTCGCGGGAATGAAAGAAAAGTTTGCGGAATCGGTCGAAGAAATGAAGGAAAAGCGCGAAGAAGAAAAAACCCGCGAGATCGGCCGCACAGCCATTCAGCTTGAAAGAGAAAAGATCCTGAAACAGCGGCAGGGCAAAGGCAAGCAGGAGCCTGAAGAAGAGGAACATCTTATTAAAGATACTAAAATAAACAGGCCCACGGGCAATGAGCTTGTTAAAGAAGCAAATTCAAAAGTTAGCGCCGCAGAAAAGTCCCAAGAAAAAGAACTTGAGATAGAAAAAGTTGTTCCGATAGACGAGGGCATGGTAGAAACCGCGGTGAAACCGGTCAAAAAAATTCCGCTGACCGCGCCATCAACTGCAGGAGAGTCTGCGGGAACAGAGTCTGAAGAGAACCTGCCCGTTGAATTACTTGAAACTTACAAGCAGCCGGGTCTTGATCTATTGGATGAGCCCGTTACGGCGCAGGATGTGATCTCAGATGAAGAGCTTAAGGAGAATGGCCGTTTGCTTCAGGCAAAGCTGCTGAATTTTGGAGTAAAGATAGAAAAAGTTATCGCTACTCCGGGCCCTGTTGTTACTCTATATGAACTTGTTCCGGCCGAAGACGTTAAGCTCAGCCGTATTGAGAGCCTTGAAGATGATATTGCTCTTGCTATGAAAGCAAAAGGAATCAGGATGATCATACCTATTCCCGGTAAAGGCACAGTAGGCGTAGAAATACCAAATCAAAAAGCCGAGCTTGTTAAGATCAAGAGCGTAATTGGCTCAAAGAAATTTAATGATTCCGGTTTCCAGCTTCCTATTGCTTTTGGAAAGACTATTTCAGGTGAGGTGTATGTTGACGACCTTGCTAAGATGCCGCATTTACTTATAGCCGGGTCGACAGGTTCCGGCAAAAGCGTTGGAATAAATGTTATCCTGGCAAGCCTGCTTTATAAAATGCATCCGACAGATCTGAAGCTGCTGTTAATTGATCCCAAGAAGATCGAGCTTAATTTATATTCAAAATTAAAATATCATTACCTTGCTGTTTCAAAAGACTACGACGAAAAAATAGTTACAACGCCGCAAAATGCGGTGCTTGCTTTAAAGAGCCTTGAAATAGAAATGGAGAAACGCTATGAAAGGCTTGCCAATGCTACTGTTAGAAATATTTTCGATTATAATAAGAAATTCGCCGAAGGAAAGCTTAAAAATGATGAAAATATCAAACACGGCAAGATGCCTTACATTGTTGTTGTTATCGATGAGCTTGCCGATCTGATGATAACCGCCGCAAGAGAAGTTGAAGAACCTATCGCAAGGCTTGCACAATTGGCCCGCGCCGTTGGTATCCATCTAATACTTGCCACTCAGCGGCCGTCTGTTGATGTTATCACCGGTGTTATTAAGGCAAACTTTTCAGCAAGGATAGCGTATTTAGTAAACTCTAAAATTGATTCGCGCACTATACTTGATATGAACGGAGCCGACCAGCTACTCGGCAACGGCGATATGCTTTATCTCCCGCCGGGAGTAGGAAAACCGATGAGGATACAGAGTCCTTACATAACATCAGATGAAGTAGAAAAGCTAACTGAATATATAAAGACGCAAAAAGGATTTTCACGGCCGTTTGACTTGCCCTCCATCAGCTCAGGCAAAAAGAAAGCATACTCGGATTCAGATGAGCGCGATGAGCTGTTTGAAGAAGCGGCGAGAGTTATAGTAAGATACCAGCAGGGCTCGGTATCGTTATTGCAGCGCAAGCTCAAAATAGGTTACGCCCGCGCCGCGCGTATTGTTGATGAGCTTGAAGTAGCCGGCGTTGTCGGTCCTTTCGACGGTTCCAAAGCCCGCGAAGTGCTGATTGATTCCGAAGCGCAGCTGGACCAGCTGATTTAACAATTAACAATTAGCAGTTAACAGTTAACAAGTCTTCGTGCTACGACTTAAATCTATCCTGGTCGTGGCACGAATAATCATACGATAGGTTTTATCAAATAACTATTACATCTTTCAAAAATTACTGTTAAATAAGTTATAATAGTTCATTATTAATTTGACTTTCTTTTCTTGGGAGTGCATCGACAGTGTCGATGCTGCGCTGACATGCTTGCCCGACTCTGGCGGGGTCAGCGCATTTCAGGTTCGATGTAATAACAAATTAATCGCCGTTGTTGGCGTTATCACCAACAACATGTTTCATATAAGAAAAATTTCATTTTTTCTTCCCGATCTTTCGAATTATATTTGTAAAGGATACAAATTCAAAACTTACTGTTGTTAATGCTGTGAAAAAATTCATCTTTCTGCCTTTTGTATTTCTTATATTTTCAACTTCCCATCTATTTACACAGCAAAGCCAATTAAGCAGGATAACCCGTCTTTCTTCTTCCGATAGCTCCATAAATAATAACGAAAAAGATAATTTCGAACATTTTCCATTCAGATTTGGATTTGAGTTTGCAGGCGGCACAGGGCTTACCGATCCTCCTATGTTTGCTCCGGGTTTATTCGCATTCATGGATCTTGATATAGCCGGAAAAGTTCTTTTCTTAAAATTGGAATATGGAAGTTTTTACATGAGAGAATTGACTAATACTACAGCGACATACGCGTCATTTGGGATTAATTATAAAGTCTACTCGGGCAAAAGCAATAATTTTTTTGTTCATATAGCGGTTGCCGGAATGGGTAATAACACTGGCGGCGGCGCTTCTGCTTTTTTCGCTGTTAGGTATCTTCATTCTTTCAATAAATATCTTGGACTCATTTCAAGTTTTAGATATCCATTCGGAGGATTTAAATCGCTTTTGCTTACAATAGGCCTGCAATTTCCCGGTATCTGATATTCGGAACCGGATTTTCAATTCATTGATCTGATAATTTGACGAATTTGATGAATCTGACGAATCTGACAAATTTATTTCTATAGATTTCCTCTTTTTTACACACTATTTTTGTAAACAATACTTAAAACTTCATGAACCGTTATTCATAAAATAAAATATCAATATCATGAAATCACTACTGTTGATGCTGATAATGTTGCTGCTCAGTATTTCATGCACATTTGCTCAGGATAGCTCTTTAGT
>CAZMRG010000027.1:15269-32192 GCA_964568655.1 uncultured Ignavibacteriales bacterium
GTAACAACCGAAGAAGTACTTGTCGAAGGCGAAAAGCAGTTCATGACGCTTGAAGGGGATAAGAAAGTATTTAATGTTGACCAGTCAATGCTTAATAAAAGCGGAACCGTGCTGGACGTAATGAGAAAAGTCCCGCTTATTGATGTGGATTTGAATGATAACGTAACTCTTCGGGGAAGCACAAACGTAAAAATTCTAATTGACAATAAAGAGAACCGTTACGGTAGCCTGAAACAAATTCCCGCGGATGCTGTTGAAAAAATTGAAGTGCTTACAAATCCGCCTGCTAAATATGAAGCCGAGGGAGTAACAGGCATCATAAATATAGTAATGAAAAAAATTGACAAGGTCGGTTTTAGCGGCGATGCATTTTTACAGGCCGGTTCGCAGGATAAATATAACGCATCTCTTGACCTTAACCTGAAAAAAAATAAAGTAACCGTTTATAGTTCGGGATATTACGGGATTTATCATTACAGCAATAATAATAATTCATCAACGCAGTATTATATACCGCTTTCTTTTTTATTGTTGAATGGTTCAAGCTCCGGCAAAAGCATTTACTTCACCGGAAATGCGGGTCTTGAATATGACATAAAAGAAGGCCATACAATTGGCATAGAGGGAAGCTATACCGGCTATAATTATGACGGGTCATACCTAAGTTCCACTTTATTATCGGATTCGCTTCAAAACCTTACTTCATCTTATGACGAATCGTCAGTCTATAGCGGCAACTCAGGGAGCTATATGGCAAGCATTTATTATAACGGAAAGCTTAATAAGACCGGCAGGGAACTTTCGGGCGATATAACTTTTTCGGGAAATTATACTCCGACACATTCAGTTTCATCGACAGATTATTTTGATGCATTCGGAGAGCCAACAATCCCAACTCACGGCCAGATTGATGACAGGAAGAACCATTTTTACAACCTGAACGTACAGGCTGATTATACGAACCCGGTTAAAGATAAAACTAAATTTGAACTGGGATATAAAGGCTTTGTTAGACTCAATGATAACAGGTATGATTCGGATACTCTTGATAATGATGTATTTGTGTTTAATTATTCAGTAAGTAACAGGTTTAAGCTTACTGATTATATAAATGCTCTTTACGGTACTTTCCAAAGCGGGTATAAAAATTTCACGTTCAAACTTGGCCTAAGATTAGAGCAAACCAATACAAAAGGAGAGCTTGTTAATACTGGCAGCGTATTTTACAAGAATTATCTGAACATTTTTCCGACGATCAGCATAACGCAGGATTTCGGACAGATGAGCCATATCCAGTTTATGTACAGCAGGCGCATTACAAGGCCGAATGTTTACAGGCTGAACCCTTTTGTTATCAGATCTGATCAACGGTATATATATTTTGGTAACCCGGACCTCAATCCTGAATTTACCGATTCGTATGAACTTAGCCTGATGTTTTATTCCAAAATAATTTCTGTAACGCCAATGCTTTTTTTAAGGCGTTCACGGGATATAATTTCAAATTATACGTACATTACTGATTCAGTTGTGACCGTTACAACATACCGCAATGCGCAGGGCTCAAACGCGTATGGGATGGACCTGATACTTAATTCACAGTCGCTGGGCTGGCTTAACTTAAATGGTACGCTGAGCTTTTATAAAACTAAATTCGACGGGGAAGCCATAACAGATTATTTGGCTGAAGAAGGTTTTTCATGGAAGGCGAATATAAGAGCGTTTCTTTCATTTGGCAAAGGGTTCCAGGTTGAAATGTATTACTACTATATGGGGAAAAAAATAAATGCGCAGGGAACTAATGTCCCTTATGGCTCATTGACAGCCGGAATCAGGCAATCATTTTTAAAAGACAAGCTGACATTTAACCTGACCGTTAATGATCCGTTCAAAACCATGCAATGGGGTTCAGATATTGACGGCATCGGATACAAGTCAACATCCCGCAGTAATTATAATACACGTACGTTTTATCTGGGCGTGTCATATACTTTTGGCAACACAGAAGAGTATTTCCAGAAAAAGAAAAAGGTCAAGCAGAACCAGAACGAACAAAACGACCAGCAGGAGCAGAATAACAAATAGTAAATATTAAATAGGGCAAAAGTAAAAAGTGAAAAGTGAAAAGTGAAAAGTATCATGCATAAGCTTGGATTAAACTCTGTGTGATCATTCTCACTATCATTTTTCGATTTGATCCGAAGTGAGTGCAGGATTAACCCAATAAAAGAAATTCGCTGAATTTTTATTGCCACTACCTTCAGGTAGTGGATTTATGTCAGTTTGATATATGTGGCTTTAGTCGATAAAAGTTATGGGCTAAAGCCCGATCTTTTTTTAATCTTATCCCACGACCTAAAGGTCGTGGCTATTCATAAATTCATTTTGTGTTCTTTATACAAGTTTGCCTTTGCAACTTGCAATCTGTAATCTTCAATCTGATGAATTTGATGAATCTGATAAATTTGATTAATTTAATGAAACTTGCTTTGTAAAATATATTTTTCTATTTTTGAAATGTCCTCTGCAACCATAACGCTCTCAACGACATCTAAGTAATTATAAAGGCGGTATGCCCACAGCCCGGTGGAGCAACTTTATGTGATATATTGAATTATCCTCATCGCTTGCCTTTTACTATATTATCTGCCCTCTGCTAAAATCTTAAAACATAATAAATTACGTTATGAAAAATCTGACAGTTTTTCTAATTGTTCTGATTTTGCCTCTGCATATTTATGCGCAGGAAACAGGCAGGATTTCAGGCAGGGTATCTGACCAAAAAGACAATTCGCCATTATCTGAGGCGGTTGTTAAAATTACAAAAACAGGGGATAGCGCCGTTATATCGGGGACGGTAACCGGGAAAAAAGGCGAGTTCACGCTTGATAAAATTCCTTACGGCTCGTACAGGCTTTCAGTCAGCTACATTGGATATACAGCGCTGAGCGTGAATAACATAGCGCTTGATGAGAATTCCAAATCAAAAACATTTGATACGCTGAAGCTTGGTTCCGGTTCAACAACCACACAGGAGATCGACGTTGAAGCCAATAAGCAGCTGTTAACCATGGAAGGCGATAAGAAAGTGTTCAACGTCAGCCGGTCGATGCTTTCAAAAGGAGGAACTGCGCTTGATGTGCTGAAAAAAACTCCGCTTGTGGACGTTGATATAAACGATAACGTTTCGCTGCGCGGAAGCCAGAATGTAAAAATACTTGTGGATGATAAACCGTCGCGATATGCCAGCCTTAAACAGGTGCCCGCCGATGCAATAGAGAAAGTTGAGATTATTACAAATCCTCCCGCCAAGTACGAAGCCGAAGGGGTGACAGGGATAATAAATATTGTGATGAAGAAAAACGACATGCTTGGATTTACCGGCAACGCTAATCTTGGCGGGAGCTATAACGACCAGTTCAGAGGCTGGTCGGGGCTCAGCATTAATATGAAGAAAAAGAACCTTACCTATTTTGGATCTCTTTACAGCGGGTTATATAATTTCGCTTTTAATTATAACGGTGTCACAAATTACTCTTCGCCGGTATCAGCGCTTACCGTGCTTGGCGGCGGGACAGGGAACAGCAAAAATGTTTACGGTCAGGGCGGACTTGAATATGAAATATCCCCGGGCAGGTCTCTGGGTTTTCAGAGCAATTACAGCATAGGGCGCTGGGGCAATACCGATACTTCGATAAATAACAGTCTTGATGCGTTTAACAGCTTAAGCTCATTCTACCAGGAAAATGCCGTGCAGGACGGTATTTGGCAAAGCTTTAACGCCGACCTGTATTACAACAGCAAGATAGGCGATAAAGGCAGGGAGCTGAACGCGGATCTTTCATTCACGCGCAACCGGAACACAAACAATCTTGCGCAGATAAGATATGATTATGATGCAAACAACCTGCCTGCGGATAATATCCCTTTTGATCAGCGCGACAGCACCGAGCTGAAAAATTATAACGTAAACGCTCAGCTTGATTACACGCATCCGTTCTCTCCCAAGACAAAGCTTGAAACAGGGTACAAAGGAACATACAGGTCAAACGATAATAACTACACGTCCGACACGATGAATTATAATATCAGCTCATACGTAACCGACGCGACAGTTTCGAATCATTTTAAGCTGAGCGAATATATTAACGCGGTGTACGGAGTTTTTTCAAGCGCAATTACCGATAAACTTAGCTATAAGCTGGGGCTCAGACTTGAGCAGACAAATTCAAAGGGCGATCTGTTTTCAAATGCAACCAGTTTTACAAAAAGCTATCTCGATGTGTTCCCAACGCTTAATATCTCTCAAAAAATAGGTGCGACGGACCAGGTACAGTTCAGCTTTTCGCGGCGTATTACCAGGCCGAATATATGGCGAATGAATCCGTTTGTCCACAGGAACGATGCAAAGTTTTATGTGGTTGGGAATCCTGACCTTAACCCGGAATATACAAACGCATACGAGCTTAGCTATATGTTCATTACAAAACCTGTAACAATAACCCCGCTGCTGTTCTACAGGCGCAGTACAGATATAATTTCAAACTACAGTTATCTTATAGATAGCGGTATATCGCTTACCACTTTTAAAAATCTGGCAGGCTCTAAAGCGTACGGCATGGATCTTATCATCAACTCAAGCTCGCTTGGCTGGATGAACCTAAATGCAACGCTCAGCTTTTACGATACTAAATTTGACCAGGATGCAATAACGGATTACTCGGCTGAAGAAGGCTTCTCATGGAAGGCGAACATAAGAGCAAGTTTTACTGTCGGCGATCTATTCAATCTCGAAGCGTTCTATTCATATTCCGGAAAGAGAATTAATGCGCAGGGGATCAACCAGCCAAACTCTGATTTTGATCTGGGCATAAGTAAAACTCTGCTTGATAATAAACTTACTTTAAGCCTAAAAGCTACTGATTTATTCAGGGGAAATAATTATGAAGCGATAACAAACGGCGTTGGATACGTGAGCACGTTCAAACATTTATGGGATTCACAGCAGGTCTCGCTTAATGTCAGCTTTAATTTCGGCAACACAACCGATCAGTATCATTCAAACAATAAAACAAAACGCAACACAAATGAAGGCAATGACTCGCAGGATAACGGAAGCAGCCGGTAACAGTTTGTCAGCCTGAGCGCCTGCCTGCTGCAGGCAGGGAGACGAAGGCAGAAAAAAACAATTAGCGGTTAACAGTTAACAAAACAAATAGTAAATAATAAATATAACAAAATTCGTGCTACGACTTCAGTTCCTCCCCCATAATCGTGGCACGAATATTTTTTGAACTTGATGAATTCTATTTTACTAAAATCATTTTTTTAGTTTCAATAAAAGTTCCTGAGTGCTTCATTATGTCTACCGCAGTAAGTTTGTAAAAATAAACGCCGCTTGACAAATTTGTTCCGTCAAAGATGGCATTATGAATACCTCCCTGGAGTATACCGCTAATGAGAGTTGTTACTTTCTTTCCTGAAATATCAAATATTTCAAGTTTTGCATCTGAATCCAGAGGTAAACTAAAGGTTATAGTTGTCTTTGGATTAAACGGATTAGGATAATTTTGATTAAGTCCATAATTTACCGGGATAATTTCTTCAGGCCCGCCGCTATCGGTTGTTTTATAAATTAAACCCGGATTGCCTGTAGCCCATCCTGTATTTTGGTTAATAAAATAAACAGACCAGAGGATTTTGTCGGTAATATTTTGATAACCCCAATCTGATCCTCCGTTTGTAGTTTTCAATATCCCGTTAAACCCAACTATCCAGCCAGTATTTTCATTAACAAATTGAACGGCATTTAATGAATGATGTGTACTTTTTTGTTCGAACCAGGTGCTGCCGCCATCTATGGTCTTAGCAATAATTCCGTCAATTCCCACCGCCCATCCGGAATTTTGATTTGCAAAATAGATCGCATTAAACTGTTCAGATATTGGAACAAATAAGTCGGTCCAGTTTATGCCGCCATTTGTAGTTTTTAACACAGCCCCTTCTGTTGCGCCGGGGTTACAGCCGGAGGCCCATCCGGTTAATTCATTTAACATGTAAAGGCAAGAAATAAAATGACCGATATACAAAGTTGACCAATTATTCCCTCCGTCGTTGGTTTTCATGACTCCCCATCCTTCATCATTTGTGCAGTTTACAGCCCACCCTGTTTGTTCATTAATAAAATAAAGATTAGCAATAAGAAAACTTTCATAATAATTAATTTGACTGAACCAATTTAATCCGCCATCAGTAGTTTTATATAACACCCCGCTGATATTATTACTCCAATAACCTCCGGAAACCC
Source organism: uncultured Ignavibacteriales bacterium (assembly GCA_964568655.1). Taxonomy (GTDB): domain Bacteria; phylum Bacteroidota; class Ignavibacteria; order Tepidaquicellales; family OLB5; genus CAWFKW01. Next base: position 21,577 of record CAZMRG010000027.1, read on the forward strand.
ATCCAATACTGTCATTAATAAAAAATACTGAAGCTAAATTATTATATTGCATAGTTGTCTGAGTTTTCCATATGGTGCCCCCATCAACTGTCTTCATTATCATTCCATTATAGTCAACAATCCAGCCGGTATATGTATTAAGGAAGTATACTGAATTTAATCTGGTATCAGAAGGAGACGATTGCTGATACCATTTGTCTTGAGATGTTGAAGAAGAAATCAGGAGGATCATATACAGGACGGATAAGATTATTTTCATTGCTTCAATTGAATTAGTTGGACTGCATAATTGAATAACGCTAAAAATAACGGTTTTATTAACAGTAATTTATGGAAATTAAAAAATTAATTAAATGTAATATTCTAACTTGTATGGCTGTTTATATATTTTTTTTCAACACTAGGTCTTGGAGTCATGCTACGAATTAAAACCTTTTTTATTTAACCAAACTCATTTTTTTTGTTTCTACAAAGTTTCCGGCTACTAGCCTGTAAAAATAAATCCCGCTGGGTAAATTTGTTCCGTCAAAACTAACTTCATAAGTTCCGGGTTGGAGCTGCTGGTTAACAAGCGTTGCAACCTCGCGCCCAAGAATATCATAAACCATTAATGCGGTTAATGAAGTTGTCTGAACAGCAAATCTAATTTTGCTGGTCGGATTAAATGGATTCGGATAGTTTTGAGATAAGCTAAAACTTTTTGGTATGTCAGTTGATACAGGCGTTATGCCTACTGTTGGATCATAAAAGATCCATGCCGCACCCAGCTGATTGTTATCATAAAAACCTCCTTCAATAACCGTACCCTCTGAAGAAATTGAAACGGAATGTCCCTGATACACACTAGTTCCAATTGCGCCTGTGCCTACAAGCTTTGAACCAAGCTGCGTCCAAACGCCGCCGGTTCGGGTGAATGCCCAGATAGCGCCTGCATTGGTATTATCTTTATAGGCTCCCTCAACAATGGTATTCCCGTCTGAAGAAATGGAACATGAAAAGCCCTGGAACGCTGCCCCAACTGATCCCGTACCAACAAGTTTCGTACCTTGCTGCGTCCAAACGCCCGCGCTTCTGGTGAATACCCAGAGCGCTCCTGTATTGCCGTTGTCTCCGTAAGCGCCCTCTATTATAGTGTTCCCGTCTGCAGAAATAGATGATGAATAACCCTGGTCGGCATTCCCTGTCGCGCCTGTGCCCACGAGCTTCGAACCCTGCTGTGTCCAAACTCCGGCGCTTCGCGTGAATATCCAGATGGCGCCAATATTGCCATTATCGCTGGAGCCGCCTATTACTGCAGTATTCCCGTCTGTTGAAACGCCAAGTGAAGAGCCCTGGAAAACGAAAGCTCCAATCGCGCCGGTACCCACAAGTTTTGTACCCTGCTGGGTCCATACACCCGCCGTTCGGGTGAATACCCATGTAGCGCCTTTATTGCTATTATCCACGGGGCCGCTCATGATAGCGGTGTTCCCATCGGCAGAAATGGCAACCGACCAGCCTTGCTCGGAATTTCCAACAGCGCCTGTTCCTACAAGTTTTGGCCCCTGCTGCGTCCAAACACCCGCGCTTCGGACGAATATCCAGCCTGCTCCTGCGAAGTTATTATCATACAGGCCGCCAACTATTGCCGTGTTCCCGTCTGCTGAAATGCTAACCGAATAGCCCTGGAGAGCATTCCCTGCAGCGTCTGACCCAACAAGTTTTGGCCCCTGCTGTGTCCACACACCTGCGGTTCTGGTAAAGATCCAGACTGCGCCTACGGTGGAATTATCAAAAGCGCCGCCGACTATAGCAGTATTACCATCTGCAGAAATGGCGACTGTCAAGCCCTGGTTGGCTATACCAACAGCGCCCGTGCCCACAAGCTTTGGCCCCTGCTGAGTGAACTGCGCGAAAAGTAAATCAGGAATTAAAATAACGGGAAGAAATAAAAGCAGAAATAATTTTGTTTTCATTGTTTTCAACTATCTGAATTAACTGCAAAAATTGAAACCCCCGAAAACCATAACGGTTTTGTTTTCCCAATATATACAGAATAAGATTCCTGTTAAACGCAATATGAGATGTCATTCCCGCTTGCCTGCGCGTTGCCGCTTCGGCGAAGGCAAGCGTCGGCGTGAAACTTGGTTTTCAATCTTAATCCTTAATCTTCAAATCTGATGAATTTGATAAATTTGACAAATTCTATTTTACCAAACTCATTTTTTTTGTTTCAACAAAACTTCCCGACTCAAGCCTGTAAAAGTATATCCCGCTGGGCAAATTTGTTCCGTCAAAACTAACTTCATAAGTCCCGGGCTGAAGCTGCTGGTTAACAAGCGTTGCAACCTCGCGTCCAATTATATCATAGACTTTCATCACTGTGAACGAAGTCTTTTGAACATCAAACTTAATATTGCTCGTCGGATTAAACGGATTCGGATAATTCTGCGATAAGCTGAAACTTTTTGGTATTTCACTTGAGATAGGTATAATACCAATTGTCGGATTATAAAAAACCCATGAAGCCCCAACGCTTACATTATCCGTATAGCCGCCTTCAATAAATGTTGAACCGTCCGAAGAAGATGCAACTGAAATTCCCTGCTGCCCGCTGTTTCCAACCGTTCCCGAGCCAAAAAGCTTAGAGCCAAGCTGTGTCCAGGCGCCGCCGGTGCGCGTAAATACCCATATCGCTCCCGCGTTATTGTTATCGCCGCATCCGCCTTCAATTAAAACATTACCATCTGATGAAAGCGCAACAGAAGTTCCCTGGGTTGAAGCGCTTATATAGCCGGAGCCGACAAGTTTTGCGCCTTGTTGCGTCCAAGAGCTGCCATTTCGTGTGTACACCCACATGGCGCCAGTATAACCATTGTCGCCGTCGCCGCCAACAACCGCGGTATTTCCGTCTGAAGAAATCGCAGTTGAGAATCCGAATTCACCCTGCCCCACTTCCCCGGCAGCGGTAAATTTTCCGCCCTGCTGCGTCCATACGTTTCCGCTTCTTGTGAATATCCAGAAAGCTCCTTTGATAGAATCATCCCAGCTGCCGCATTCAATTAATGTATTCCCGTCGCCTGAGACCGCAACTGACCAGCCCTGCTGTATATAAGGAGTCGCAATTCCACCTGTCCCAACAAGTTTTGCGCCCTGCTGTGTCCACACTCCGCCGCTTCTCGTGAACACCCATGTGGCGCCCACATAGTTATTATCTCCGTAACCTCCGGCTATGGCAGTGTTGCCGTCTGAAGACAGCGCAACTGACCAGCCCAGCGCCGCGCCGTTAATGCCTGCCATGCCTGAGCCGATAAGCTTCGGTCCCTGCTGCGTCCATACTCCGCCGCTGCGGGTGAATATCCAAACCGCTCCTCTGTAAGCGCTATCAGCAGAGCCGCCTACTATGATTGTGTTTCCGTCTGAAGAGATTGCGACTGATACTCCCTGGTATGCGTTCCCAATAGCTCCTGAGCCGGCAAGTTTCGGACCCTGCTGGGTCCACACTCCGCCGCTGCGTGTAAATACCCAAACCGCTCCGGCGAAATTATTGTCGTAATAACCGCCAATAACAGCAGTATTGCCGTCCGAAGATATTGCGGCTGAACGCCCCTGTGAACCGTAACCCGCGCCGCCGCTTCCGATAAGCTTCGGGCCCTGCTGAGTATATTGCGCGAAAAGTAAGTTAGGAATTAAAAAAACGGGAAGAAATAAAAGTAGAAATAATTTTGTTTTCATTGGGTGCAATTGTACCGGATTAATCAAAAAAAATTGAATACTTCGAAAACCTGTGAGGTTTTATTATTACAAATTTATGGATAATTTTGAACCAAATAAACACAATATTCTTAATCAGTTTTTACTTTGGGGTTCATAGTCAGTATCGATGCCTGACTGTCGAAGACTCGCTTCCGGAGGGTTTACCCTTCAGGAAAAATTAATCGTCTTTTCTGGAAGGGCTTTTCTGTAGGGGCGTTCGAAAGAACGCCCTTTCGAAATTTTGATCAATGGTTCGACCCCGTACGGGGTCGCATGTCTATAGAAATCATATCTACAAACGTTCGACCCCATTCGGGGTCGTACAGAAGTTGCCCATTTTCATTTCACTTCCCGCCGTGCGCCTGCCTGCTGAAGGCAGGGGATTTCAGATCAAATAATTCTTATTTGACCATCAACATTTTCTTAGTTTCTACAAAGTTCCCGGCTACTAGCCTGTAAAAATAAATTCCGCTGGGTAAATTTGTCCCGTCAAAAGTAACTTCATAAGTTCCGGGCTGAAGCTGCTGGTTAACGAGCGTGATTATTTCTTTTCCAAGGATATCATAAACTTTAAGTTTCACCCCCACCGTTCCTGCTGCCGCAGTCACGTCTCCCCCTGACAGGGGGAGATGCGCACCATTGGTGCGCAGAGGGGGTGCGACATCGATTCGAATTGTTGTTGTCGGATTAAAAGGATTCGGATAGTTTTGCGATAAGCTAAAACTATTTGGAACCTGATTAGAAATCGGCGTAATGCCTATTGTTGGATTGTAAAAAACCCACGCAGCGCCAGTGCAGTTATTATCATGATTTCCTCCTTCAAGAAGCGTAGAGCCGTCAGATGAGATAGCGGCAGAATAACCCTGATAAGAAGTTCCAACTGTGCTGTCGCCAATAAGTTTCGAACCGGACTGAATCCAAACGCCGCCGATTCTGTTAAATATCCAAACCGCCCCGTTGTAATCTTTATCCCAATCTCCGCCTTCTATGACGTTATTCCCGTCAGATGTGATCCCGACTGATGAGCCCTGGCATGCGCTTCCCACTGCTCCCGTTCCGACAAGTTTTGTTCCCTGCTGCATCCAAACGCCTGCGGAGCGCCCAAAGATCCAGATAGCTCCGGGGCCGGAACCATCTCCGCCGCGATCCTGCGGAGCGCCTTCTACAAAAGTATTGCCATCTGATGAAACTGCGACCGAAGATCCCTGCCAGCCTTTTCCAACGGCTCCGGCGCCTACAACTTTTGCGCCTTGCTGTGTCCAGGTTACTCCGCTTCGGTTGAATACCCAAATCGCGCCTGTTGAATTATCATCTCCCGGCCCTCCAATTATTGCAGTATTTCCGTCTGACGAAACCGCGACTGACCATCCTTCAAGCACATGCCAATCGGCAAATCCATTTCCGATAAGTTTATTTCCCTGTTGTGTCCAGATATCATCGCTTCGCGTAAATATCCATGCGGCTCCTTTGCTGTTGTAATCTTCAGGGCCCCCTTCAATAATAGTGTTCCCGTCTGCAGATATTGCAACGCTCCAGCCTTGCATTGGCAGACCTGCCCCGCCAGTCCCAACCATTTTATTCCCTTGTTGAATCCAGGCGACTCCTTTCCGGTTGAATACCCATATTGCGCCAACCCGGCCGCTATCATAGTAACCCCCTTCGACGATCGTATTCCCGTCGGATGAGATAGCTACAGAATTTCCCTGGTAACAGATTCCTGCAGCTCCTGTTCCAACAAGCTTGTGCCCCTGCTGAGACCAGATTCCGCCGCTTCTGGTAAATACCCAGACTGCGCCTGTCATAACATTATTCTGACAACCTCCAATGACTGCAGTATTACCATCTGATGAGATGGCTACCGACGTACCCTGGTAAGAATTTTCTGCAGCCCCGACTCCTACGAGTTTTGGGCCTTGTTGTAAATATTGTGAATTAAGTAAGGAAGGAAATATTATAGCTGATAAAACGAGAATTGCAAAAAGTTTTGTTTTCATTTTCTTCAATTGAAAAATTAGGAGTATAATTGAATACTTCGAAAACCAATTAACGGTTTTGTAATACAAATATATACAGAATAACTTTTTAGATAAACGCAAAATTTTTCATCTTTGTCATTCCCGCCGTGCCCCGACCTGGCAGGGTTTCGATTAAATCGGGAGGAATCATGGTTTTTCCTGCCGTTGTTTATTGCTTGCCCGGCTCAGACGGGTCAGCGCACTCCCAAGAAAACAATGTCATTCCCCCCATCCCTCAATTTTTGCCTTTCTTTTATAATACATAAGTATTAGTATTGAATATTGCGCTAAACAATGAGCAATGATGTGCGTTCTTTGATTTTACTGTTCGTCAGTTCGCAGTTGACGAATCTCATTTTAGTCGGTGAGAAATGAGACGGATTTTGAAAGTGAAAATAGTAATTGCAAATAATAATCGCTAAAAAAATGGCTGTCTCATGATTCATCTGACTGTATCTCACAAAACCCCATGAATTGCTAAGTTATATATTTATAAAGCGCTTCGTATTCTGATTAACTTGATGAACATGTGAATGCATAGAATTCTATCTTAAAAATCATTAATTTCGTAAAATGATTTATAAAAACATGAAAAATTTAAGTTTATATCTGTTAATCTTAGCATTTTTGTTCCCGGCTAAGCTTATTTTTGCGCAGGACGATGTTACTGCGCAGGATATCATCCAAAACGTCCAAAATGTCTATAAAGACATCACCGACGCCAAAGCTTCTTTTACTCAAAGCGTTAAATACGGCAAAGGCAAAACTATAACGTCTTCCGGAACGCTTTATATCAAAAAAGAAAAGAAGTACAGGATCGAGACCGGCTCGCTTACAATTGTAACAGATGGGAGCACGTCATGGTCATATAACGCGAATAAAAAACAGGTAATAATAGATTATTATAAAGAGTCGGGCAACACATTTTCGCCAAACAAATATCTTTTCCAGTATCCCGAGAACTTTTATTCCGATCTGCAAGGAACTGAAAAACTTGCCGGCGCGGATGTATATGTGCTGACGCTTAAACCAAGAGAAAGCGGCTTTGTAAAATCCGCCAAGCTTTGGGTCGGCAAAGATGACTGGATAATAAAAAAGATATACATCGTCACAGACGAATCAACTTCAACATACTCCATAAAGAACGTTCAGCTTAACGCAGGCTTGAGTTCTTCCAAGTTCACTTTTACTCCTCCGGAGGGGACTGAAGTTATCGATATGAGATAGTGGAAAAAAAATCTCGGCTAAGCCGCGGAAAAAAAATAAATATTGCAGTAAGCACTCTGCTGTTGGCGCTTTTCCTTTACCTCGCCTTCAGGAACGTTAATTTCAAAGAGCTTGCCGGTATTCTTGAAACTACCAACTACCTGTATGTGTTCCTTGGCGGTGTGTTAGGTATTTACGGCGCTACAATTATCCGCTGCATCCGTTGGGGAATTATGCTCGAGCCTATTAAGCCCAACATTCCTTTCAAAAGTTTATTCTCAACAACAGTTATTGGTTACATGGTTAACAATCTTATCCCGCGTTCTGGAGAAGTTGTAAGGCCGTATTTACTGGGACAGCACGAAGGGATTTCAAGAACGTCCGCCTTTGCCACAATCATTATAGAAAGAATTATAGATACTCTTTCATTTCTTATAATGTTCGGCGTTGCGCTTATTTTTTTCAGGGGAAGAATTTCAGCGGCAATGCCATGGATGGATACTTCAATAATTGCCCTGGCAGTTTTCACATTCCTGCTTACTTTCTGGGTTATCTTTACAATGTTCAAAACAGAAACAAGCCTTAAGATAGTTAAAGCCTGCACTAAGTTTCTGCCTGCAAAATTACACATGAAAGTTGATAAGATGTTTACCTCGCTTGTGGACGGATTTGTAATTTTGAAGAAGCCCGCGCTGCTTTTTAAAATTGGTATTTATTCGGTTCTTATATGGGTCATTTATATATTCAGCACTTATATACCATTTTATTCGTTTGGTATTATGACAGGCTCTGAGAATCTTGCAAGCGCATTGTGGAATGCAAATCTGCTTCTGGTTCTGGTTAACGTTGCGATGTTCGTGCCCTCGCCGGCGGCTACCGGCCCGTATCATTTCATTTGCAAGGTAACGTTAGTTTCAATATTTTCTGTAAGCGAATCAAAAGCCCTGGGTTACGCGACGGCTACCCACGCTATGGCTTTTTTACTTTTTTTGGTAGGCGGATTGTATTATTTTATAACGTCGCAGTATAAATTTTCTGAAATCAAAGAAGGAACAAGGTAAATAACAATAGATTATGGCTAAATCTAAAGTAGCAGTCCTAAAAACCACTCCCGCAACAATACTTGAGGATTATATCAGGCTTATGGAAATGGCTGATTTCCAAAATTATCTGGATGTTAAAGCCACTACCATACTTAAAGATAATATCTCGTGGCATTTTCCGTTTCCCGGCGCCAATACTACGCCGTGGCAGCTTGAAGCTACTATTATGGGACTGAAGAAGCACAGCTATAACGATATAGTCTGCGTGCAGAATAAAACTGTTGTTACCAATGCGTTCAAAGGCGAGGACCTGAATAAATATGTCCCGATATTTAAGAAGTACAAGATACCCGTACTTTTTAATTTCAAAGACGGCGACATGAAGTGGATAAACTATAAACCCAAAGCGAAGATGAATGTTCTGGATATGATATATCCGGAAGGCATTACGATTCCGGATTATTTCTTCGGGAAAAATATAATCCATTTACCGACAGTTAAGTGCCACATCTATACTACAACCACAGGCGCGATGAAAAACGCGTTCGGCGGATTGCTTAACACCAGAAGGCATTACACACATTCGTGGATACATAAAACGCTTGTCGACCTGCTTGCGATACAAAAAGAAATACATTCGGGGATATTTGCCGTTATGGACGGCACTACAGCCGGCAACGGGCCTGGACCAAGAACAATGTATCCCGAAATAAAAAATATTATTCTTGCCAGCGCGGACCAGGTTGCGATTGATGCAGTCGCCGCAAAGATGATGGGCTTTGATCCGATGAACTTAGAGTACATAAACGTTGCGCATAACCAGGGACTCGGCTGCGGGGATGTTAAAGATATTGAGATTGTAGGACATGATATATCGAATGAAAGCTGGGGTTTCCATGTTGGAGATAACCTCGCGAGCCGCGCAGGCGATCTGTTATGGTTCAGTCCGTTAAAAGCCATGCAGAATTTCTTTTTCCGTACGCCGCTTGTAAATTTGTTTATACTCGGCTCGGAAACGTACCACGATTTTTACCGCTGGCCTCTGCTGGATAAAAGAGTCTTTACCAAATGGAAAAAGACTACCGAATGGGGCAAGATGTTTGATGAGTATTAAATTTGACCTCACCCCCCAACCCCTTCTCCACATGGAGAGGGGGAGCCGTTAGGCGGGCGTGAGGTAAACCGTTTTGATATTAATTATACTTAATTCACTGGAATGTAATTTAAATAGCCACAATTCAATATTTTGTTTTGTGGCTAAATGTTTTATCGGGACTTAATATGAAACTTGGAATTATTGGCACAGGCTATGTTGGACTTGTTTCCGGAGTTTGTTTTGCTGAAAACGGAAACGACGTTATCTGCATGGATGTAGATGAGAAAAAAATTGAAAAACTTAAAACCGGCGACCCGGTTATATACGAACCGCAGTTAGCCGAGCTTCTTACTAAGAATATTGAAGAAGGACGCGTAACATTTTCGACTTCATTAAAAGATGTTGTTCAGCAAAGCGATGTAATATTCCTTTGCCTGCCTACGCCGCCGTTTGAGGACGGCTCGGTGGACCTAACCCGCGTGCTGGATGTATCGCAAAAAATGGCTAAGTATATAAATGGCTACAAAGTTATTGTAAGCAAAAGCACTGTTCCTGTGGGGACTTGCGCTAAGATAAAGCAAATAATTTCGAAAGGAACAAAGAAGAAATTTGATGTGGTTTCAAATCCCGAATTTCTTAAAGAAGGCGCGGCTGTAAGCGATTTTATGTCGCCCGATAGAGTTGTTGTCGGCACAGGCAGCGCTAAAGCCGGAGAAATTATGCGTGAGCTTTACAGCAGCTTTATGCGCGTTTCAGAAAGATTTATTTTGATGGACGAGAGGTCGTCCGAGCTCACTAAATATGCGGCTAATTCGATGTTAGCTCTCAGAATTTCGTTCATGAACGAACTGGCTAACTTAAGCGAACGTGTGAAAGCTGATATACACATGGTAAGGGTTGGCGTCGGTTCCGATCCGCGTATCGGGAACAGTTTTTTGTTCCCCGGCATCGGTTACGGCGGAAGCTGTTTCCCAAAGGATGTGAAAGGATTAATTAAGACAGCCGAAGAATATGAATACGATTTTAAGATCCTGAAGACGATTGATGAGATAAATATTAAGCAAAAGACAATACTTGTCGATAAGCTTCTGAAACATTTTAAGGGAAATATTAAAGGCAAAATATTTACCGTCTGGGGACTTTCATATAAACCGAGAACAGATGATTTAAGAGAAGCGCCATCGCTTACTATAATAGAGAGACTCCTGAATGCCGGGGCAAAAGTGAATGCCTGCGACCCGGCGGCAAATGAAAACTTTAAGCTCCTATATGGGAACAAATTCAAGGGAGTTAAGCTTTTTAAGGATAATTACTCTGCTTTAAAAAATTCGGATGGATTGATATTGGTAACCGAGTGGACCGAGTTCAGACGCATTGATATTGATAAAATGAAAAAGCTGATGAAAACAAAAGTTGTATTCGATGGCAGAAACATTTATAACCCAAAACTGTTAAAAGCGGCAGGGTTTAAATATTATGGCATCGGAAGGTAAACAAATAGTGAAATAGGGAAATGGTGAA
>CAZMRG010000028.1:0-30949 GCA_964568655.1 uncultured Ignavibacteriales bacterium
CACAGTTTGATATTGTAAAACCCACTGAGCTTCGGCAATTTTAGCCGAAGCTATGAAAAGAATAGCTATTAATATCTTTTTCAATTCGCCATTTAATAAAATTCTGGTTTAAAATTTATTTTATCAAAATCATCCTTTTTACATCAGAGTAATCGCCTGAGATGATCCTGTAAACATACACACCGCTTGCATATTTTGCAGCATCCCATTCAGTAACATAAAATCCTGCGCGAAAAGTACCGTTAACAAGCTCTTCAACTTTTCTTCCGAGCAGATCGTAAATTGTAATATTTACAAATCCGCTTACCGGGATTTCGAAATTAATTTTTGTCGACGGGTTAAACGGATTCGGATAATTTTGATGCAAGCTAAAACTTTTCGGAATTTGATTACCTATGGGTTGAATACCAATTGGATTCTTTGTGATATATAATTTATAGATCTTATCGCTTGGCCCGCTTGTTGAAAAATTCGCTCCGTCTGCCAGGATACCGCCGAACATATATCCTACAAAAGTTCTTCCCGGAAGGTTTTGTAATTTTATTATGCCGTTGTCGAATACAGGAACTGAAGGATCCAATATAAACTGTGCGTTTGTACCTACATAATAATCAAATTGAACCGGATGAACATATTCAGTAGTTACACCTGTAGATAACTTAGTAATCGTTGTAACATTTTTTATAAACGGCACAAGTTCATCGCGGATATATCCATTGTTGTAATAATACAAACTTGTCCCGCCAAGGAAAGTTGTATTCAGATTATTTGTAAGCGAATCAAAAGTGACAATATGCGCAGTGTGGTATTGGCTCATAAACTGCTGATATGATGTATCGGAACTGATATTAAAATTGTTATCAATGTAAACCGGGTTCTGGTATGGTAAATCATTGAATGTGAAAACTCCTCCGTAAACGGTAAGTCCTTCGGTTCCGTCGGACTTTACCGACGGGACAAGATTGAGGTCGCGCCTGTGAAAGTTAACTGTGTCGGTAATATCTGTATAATCCGAAATAGAAAGAGATGTTCCATTATCAATTATTTTAAACTTCTTAAATTTATTTGAATAGACCTGGTTATTATTTCCAAACCTTGTATAGTCTCCCCAAAAATTTTGACCGCCGGCAATAACATAATAGTCAGCCAGCATAGAGGCTTCGCCTCCGCACACTCTCATGCGCTCATCTGTAATCTGTCTGATATGCGAATCCGGACTCGTTCCGTTCATTACCGCCTGAATTGTTTCGCCTACGTCAACAGCGCTTAACACGGGGAAAGTTACCAATGAATCCTTCAGGGTATCCTGCCCGTAACCGCCCATGATATAAAGCCTGTCTCCGGATTGCACAAACTCAGCGTTCATTGACCTCAATGGGTCGGATTTAGCGGCAGCCATAAAGCTAAACAGGTTCTCGGACCAGGTCTGCCCGTTTGATGGGTCCATAACCCAGATGAATTTATTTTCGTATGTTGGCGGAAAACTTTCTCCGATCGAAAATCCGTGCAGCCCGTTAGTTCTTCCGCCAATAAAAAGCCATTTTCCCCCTGACTGGGCGAAAGCAAAAGAATGGATTCTTGGCGCGTTTGACATTGAGACAAGTTCTGTTTCAAGCGTGAACGGAGAGCTGCCCACTTGTGAATAAATATTCAAGCAATTAAAAAATAAAAAGGCTGCTGAACCCAGAAAAAGTGTTTTTTTCATTAATTCCCGTTAGATTTTATCGAATAAGCTTCAAAGATAAGCAGATATTTTTACTAATAAAAGTATCGGATCGTATTTATAATTTTGCAAAGGACAATAAAAAAGCCCACTTAAAAGTGAGCTTAATATGCAATCTTTAATCTTTAATCTTTAATCTTTAATCTTTATTCTTTATTCATCTAATATCTTCGACCTATCGACCCCCTGCCTGTTTATCATCCAGCCCGGGTATTCTTCCGCGAGCTCGCTTATTTCATTGAGTTTTTTCAATTCATCATGCGTTAATTCTAATTCTGTTGCTTTGATGTTATCGTTTAACTGTTCCAGATTTTTCGCGCCTATAATAATTGTCGTTACGTGCTTTTTTGAAAGCAGCCACGCCAAAGCAACCTGCGCAACAGAAACGCCATGCGATTTTGCAATCTCATCCATAGCGTCAATTATCGGGTATGCCTTATCCATATTAACTGGCGGAAAATTAAATGTGCTTCGTCTTGCGCCTTCGGGACCGGATGAATCTTTTTTGAATTTTCCGCTCAACAAACCTCCGGCAAGCGGGCTCCATACCATAAGCGCCAGTTTCTGGTCATGAAGCAGCGGGACAATATCTCTCTCCAGGTCTCTGCCTGCTATAGTGTAATAAGCCTGCAGGCTTTCAAACCTGGAAATGTTTTGCTTATTCGATATTCCGAGAGCTTTCATAATATGCCAAGCCATTAAGTTGCTGCATCCAATGTACCTGACTTTGCCGCTTCTGACAAGATCGTTTAACGCCGTTAATGTTTCTTCCAATGGCGTCAGCCTGTCATAGCCGTGAATTTGATAAAGGTCGATGTAATCTGTCTGCAGGCGCTTCAGGCTTTGCTCAACCGAATTAAAGATATGATGCCTCGAAAGCCCGACCTGGTTGGGACCCTCACCCATTTTCCCCCGGACCTTAGTGGCTATTATAAGGTCTTCTCTTTCAAGTTTAAGGTCTTTCAAAGATTGGCCCAGTATTTTTTCAGCGAGCCCTTCAGAATAAACATTTGCAGTATCAATAAAATTTATCCCGGCTTCAACAGAACGCGCTACAATATTGTTTGCTGTTTCCTGTTCTAAAGCGCCAATTGAGGTCCAGAATCCCCTGCCGCCAAAAGTCATAGTACCAAGGCACAGTTGTGAAACGAACATCCCCGTGTTGCCAAATTTTTTATATTTCATTTTTTTTAATTTTATTGGTTGATGTAAAAAATTATATGCGCATACTATAAATTAATAATTCAATTTTGATTTAAATTTGGTTAGCCTCACGATTTGAAAAGATGACTATGCTATTCTAATTAAAGGGAAAAAAAACCGAAATGGTTCCAGGCTAAACATAAATAATCAGATCGGGATGAAATCTTCTCTAAAGTAATATTATTCATTAAGGAAAATAAATTTTTAGATTTGATAAGGATAGAGAAAACAATTACTTAGATCTAAACATTGGCTTACGCATCAATGTTTGACATTTGACTGCAAATTCATATGAAAAATTTTCTGCTATCTATGCTCTTGACCTGTTAACTAAATTCCATAGCTTCTTGTGAAGTCCGTGGGGAAACCCAAGATTATTCAGAAACATGATCAGGCATTCGCTGTTAACAACTTTAATACCACGGGATATACAATAATTAACGGCGGCCACGCTGCTTGAACCGGTCTGCATCCAAATATGAGAAATACCGGCGTTAGTCATTTCTAACACAACTTTTTCAGTCTGTTCCGGATGCACGCATGCAATTACACCCTCAGGCTTTTCGGGAAGGCTGATCAGGTTTGGATAGCATTTTATTCCGTCGACTGCCGGCGCCGTTCTGTGCACGGGGTATATATCATATCCGCGCTGAAGCATTTGCTTCATTATTTCATTTCCGAATTTTTTCTTTCTGGCAGAAACGCCGATAATGGCAAATGACTTCAGATTTATAAACTCTTCTATCTGGGATTTTGTCGCCTTCATAATAGTTAGGAATTAATTTGCATGTAATAATATATAAACAAGATTACGGATACTCGCTTTTATACAAATATATGGCTAACCCCATAATGAAAACAATGATTTCTATCAGGTTTCGATATGATATTTAACGGTGAAATGATGCAAATTCTCAGCAGATCCTGCATTTTTAGTTTGGTATGGAAAATGCTGCGATTCTTATACCAGTGTATCTGCAAATAACTCAAGTAACCTGTCCCAATGCTGTTCAGAAGCAACCCGGTCGAATACGGCTGTCCCGTTTACTGCAAATCCATGTGATGCCCCCTGGTACACTTCCAGCTTATAATTCACCTCCGCAGCTTTCAGCGCTTTCTCCAGTCTTTGCTTTTCTTCAGGCGTGAAACCATGATCAATACCTGCTACGCCGATATAAATTCTCCCGTACATTTTTCCTGCAAGCAGATGCGGACTATCCGGCTTATCTGTTGCTAGGCTTCCGCCATGAAATGACGCGGCGGCTTTTACCCTGTCCGGAAATGTTGCTGCCGCCGTCAAAGAAAACTTGCCGCCCATGCAATATCCAACACAGCCAACTTTCCTGCTGTCGGCTCCGGGAACATTATCAAGGTACTCAAATATTGAAGCTATATCCTGCATTACTTTAGCAATGCCGGTAGTTTGCATTAGTTTCATAAGGCGCTCTTTCTCTTCAGGCTGGCTAAATGCGGTTTTAGGGTCAAACGGGTCGTACTTCCCGCCGCGGTAATACAGATCAGGAAGAATAACAAAATATCCATTCCTTGTTAGCCGCTCGCACATTTCGAACAGTCCCGTGCGCGGGCCGAACGCATCCATGTACATAATAACAACGGGGTATTTGCCGCCCTCCCCCGGTTTGAAAATATAGCAGTCAAGAGAGCCGTCCTGAGTTTTTAATTCGATCTTTTCCATTGCCGGATATCTAAATAAAGTTTCTGATTGGCGCCTGATAGTAATTTCTATCCGCCTGATTTATGCAATTTTATTTATTTATATCTTAAATGCAAGAGTGATTTAAAAAAAAGCATGCCGCCGCATACTTTTTCATTTAAAGAAAATGTTAGCTATCTTTGTTGTTAATGAATATGATTCATCCCGGTACAGAAATAGAGCTTTTACTTTCAAACACGAATTTCATCGTGATCGATTTTGAGACAACCGGTCTTAACCCACTCAACAACAGGATAACCGAGGTTGGGCTGGTTCACGTACTCGGCGGAAAAATAATAGACGAGTTTCAGGCGCTTGTTAATCCCGGGCAATTCATTCCTTCTTATATAACTGAGCTTACCGGCATTACCAATGAGATGATATATGATAAGCCCCCGTTCGAAGATGTGCTTCCCAAAGTGAAAGAATACCTGCACGGAAACACAAATTTCACCGTGCTGGCCGGGCACAATGTATCTTTTGATTACAAGTTCCTGCGCTCTTCGGCTCAAAGAGCTACGGGTGAAAAAATTGAGCTCCCGACTCTTTGCACGTGCCGCCTGGCGAGAAGACTGAACAAGAGCCTGCTCTCTAAATCTCTTTATTCGCTCTCAAAACATTTCAGGATAAAAGTAAAACGCAGGCACAGGGCGCTTGACGATGCGAAGGCGACCGCTGAAATATTAATTCATTTCCTAAAGACTCTGCAGGATGAATACGGCATTGAAGAAATCCACGACGCGCTTTCATTCCAGCACAAGAAGATCTATGAAAAAGATAAGATCCCTCCAAACATTAAACGGATAAAAGATGATCTGAAAAAGATCCCGCCCAGCCCGGGAGTATACCGGATGCTTGGCAAAGAAGGCGAGATACTTTATATTGGGAAAGCCAAGAACCTTCATGACAGGGTCAATTCATATTTTTACCATAATACTTCGCACACAGGAAAGGTGAGAAAACTTATCCGGCAGGTACGCAGAGTTGAGTTTGAGCTGACTGGCTCGGAATTATCTGCATTGATACTTGAAAGCAGGCTTATCAAGCTTCATAAGCCGCATTTTAATTCGGCTATCAAACGTTACAGGCGGTTCCCGTTCATAAAGCTTGACATGAAGAAACGTTACCCGAAAATCGAAAAGACATACGAAGTTAAACTTGACGGGGCCAGATATTACGGACCGTTCAGAAGTTCATTCACAGCCGACTCGCTGCTGGAGAGAATTGATAAGACGTTCTATCTAAGAAAATGTAAATCCAGCGATCTTGAAACAGGAAAAAATAAATCTGCCTGCATGTATTATGATATAGGCCAGTGCAAAGCGCCATGCAATTTGTCTCAACCTCACACGGACTATTCAAATGAAGTAAAACGCGTTGTAAATTTCCTGGAATCGGAAGCTAGCCCCGGGGCGCTTAAGCAGCTTGAGGACAAAATGCATAAGATGTCGGATGAATTGAATTACGAAGAAGCTTCACTCATCCGCGACAGGCTGGACGACCTGCGTAAAGTGCTTATGAATATGGAACTTACTAACGCTGAAATGAACATGAAAAACTACGTTGTAAAATGCAACGCAAACGGAGGCGATAAAAAAACATCGGAAGTGTTTTTTGTTGCCGCAGGGAAGCTTCTGAAGAGCATTGTGATTGGAGATGAATACGAATATGAGAATGATTACATAAAGGAATTGATAGAAAATATTTATTTCCGGGGGAACCTGTTCAGCAGCGTTATATACAACTTCAGCGGTAAATTCAGCAAGGATGAGCTTGATAAAATGAAGATCATTTCAAACTGGATCTATCTTAATAACTCCCCGAAGGCACTTTTCAAAATAGATGAACGCACAAAGACCGAGAAAGTCCTGAATTTTATTACGAAAGTTTAAGCTAAATTGCTGCAAACTACCTTACTTACATTATCACTTTATACTTGATATTGTCTTAACAAAAAGTTACGTTTGCAGATTGTTTTTCTACAACTAAAAACACCGGATGAAGATAGGTTTAATTATTGTAATTTCGGCGCTAACAATCAGTTGCAGCAATATATCAGCTCAGCAGGTCAAAAGTTCAGATTCTCTGAATTCTTCCTCGTCTCAAAATGAGAGCCGCGGGCCGTTTGCCCGGATCGGAGGAGACTTATTCACCCAGCTTACATCTGTGTTCCATATGTCTAAAGAAAGCGCTATGTGGATGGGTGTGGGAGTTTTTGTTACCGGAGTTTTGATAGCATCTGACCAGGCCACTTACAATACTATCCACCGCACAAAGCAAAACAACAGCTGGATGAGAAAGACAAGCCCCTACATTTCAAATTTTGGTTCATGGTACGGAGTTTCAGTTATCGGGGCGTTTACCGGCCTGGGTTTGGTGATGCATAATCAAAAAGCTCTTGAAACATCATACCTTGCAGCTGAGTCATTTCTAACCTCGGGTTTATGGGTGCGCGCTTTAAAAATGCTTGCAGGCAGGGAAAGGCCAAGCGCGAAAAATATTTACTCTCATGAATCAGGCGGCGAGTGGTGGGGACCTATGGTTGAATTCAGCAGTAAAAGAAATGGCGGTCGTTCTGTTTCTTCTTTTGATGCGTTTCCATCCGGGCATACGGCGTCGGCATTTTCAATTGCCACAGTTTTTGCAAATCAATACTCATCCACTCCTGTTGTTCCCATAATTTCATATTCTCTTGCATCGCTGGTAGGCATAGCCAGAATAATTGATGATACCCACTGGGCTTCAGATGTATTTGTAGGCGCAGTTATAGGATATCTCACTTCAAAAGAAGTTATGTTTAATAACCCATCAGAGCTTTCGAGAAGAGAAAGCAGAATATTAGCTGCGTCAAATAAAGAAAAAAAGGAAAACCATTTGAGTTACAGCATTAACCCCTTTGACAAGACTTTCAACATTTCTTACAAATTCTGACGAAAATATCTTAATTCGGCTTCTATTTTCTACAAATTAAATCTGATTAGTTTTCCGGCTAGTTACCAATAGAGAAAAATTCATCAATTTGGGTGAATTATCAAATATTAAACCAAAATAGTCTGATTTCGTCAATTACCCTAACGTTCATCCACTAAAAAAATATATATCGTGCTAAGTTATTAATATTTTAGTTATTTACGACTGAAATGGGGAACTGAATAAAATAAATTTCACAAAAATTTGATTATGGGTATTGACAAACCATTTTCGATGACATATATTTGCCGTAAACATATTTACGGCAAATATAACTTACTTGTTTCTGATGACTAAAATAACTTTAAAATCCAATAATCACTATGGTCAGTTACTCACATACATTTTGTTCTGTTCAAAAAATAAACTAAAATCATAATAAAGGAAAAAAGGTAACCAAATGAAAACAACTAGATTCAGTCACGTCATCATTCCATCGTTTGTAATAGTATTTAAGGCGTCTATAATCCCACAGGAGGATTTAGACAAAGCAGGTCATGATAAAATAAAAATATAAAAAAAACGTTCACATTAAATAATAAACAATATGAAAATAATAAAAATAATATCTATCGTCTCATTAATATTTATGACCGCAGGTATTTGTTATTCCCAATCGCCGTGGACGACACAAATAAGCGGCACAACCGAGACATTGAATTCGGTTAGCTTCTCAGGAACTCTCAATGGCTGGGTATCGGGGAATAACGGTATCATTTTGAATACAACGAACGGAGGTCTTAACTGGAACATTCAGAACTCAGGAGTAAACGTCAACCTTCAGTCGATTTGTTTCGTAAATATTTTGACCGGATGGACAGTTGGAGCGACCGGTATAATCTTAAAAACTATAAACGGCGGACAGGTCTGGAGCATACAGCAAAGCGGTTTTCCCAATCTTACGTTGTATTCAATCGACTTCACAAATGCGCTCTCGGGTTTCGCCGTGGGATTTGAAACGGATCTCGGGCCCGCAGTCGCGAAGACAACCAATGGGGGCGTTTCGTGGATTAAACTCAACTACGACCTTCCTGCAGCGAATATTTTTAATTCGGTGCATTTCCCCTCATCGTCATCTGGATGGATAGTCACGGGAGGAGGCAGGATTTATAGTACAGCTAACGGTTTTATACTCATCCCACAGGTAAGCGGTGTGACGGGAGCATTATCTTCAGTTTTTTTCACAGATAATTTCAACGGTTATATAACAGGCGCTGGCGGAATAATTTTAAGAACTTTTAACGGCTCGACATGGTTTCAAGTTCAATCCGGCGTTACCGCCGAACTGAATTCTGTTTTTTTTCCCGTCTCTTCAACCGGATGGACCTGCGGCGGCGGCGGAACAATTTTAGAAACAACTAACAGCGGAGTTAACTGGAGTTCACAAAACAGCGGAACTACCCAAACTTTGAGGTCAATCGTATTCACAAACTCTTCTATAGGATGGGCGGTGGGCGATCTGGGGACAATTATAAACACTACCACAGGCGGAAGCTTGACAGGAATAGCTCAAATTTCAAATTCAGTTCCGGTAAAAGAAAATCTATTTCAAAATTATCCAAACCCGTTCAATCCGTCGACAAAGATTGTTTTTGAAATTCCGGGAGGCAAGGGTATTGCCAGGAATTCTTTGGTTAAACTGATACTGTATGACGCCGCCGGCCGCGAAGTTACAACTTTGGTGAACGCTCAGCTAAATCCCGGCAAATATGAAATAGAATTTGATGCGGCTAAATATTCATCCGGCGTATATTACTATAAGCTTAGCACAGATAGTAAAAGTGAAGTGAAGAAAATGGTTCTGGTAAAATGATGGATCAGAAGGAGAATATTATCATTCTGAGTCCTACCAGTCCCAAAGCAATTGCCAGCGCTTTAATGATCCACTTGCCGTTAATTTTATTAGAGAGTCTTGCCCCTACCTGGGCGCCAATCAATACCCCTATAGATACGGCTATAGTGATCATCATGCCGCTTACAAATGTTCCGTTGATTATGTGAACAACTGTCCCGACCAGCGCCATGATGGCCAACACAAAATGTGAGGTCGCTGTGGCAACGTGGACAGGAAAATTAAGAAGTCCCACCATTGCCGGAACATGGATTATTCCCCCGCCAATTCCAAGGAGGCTCGATATGAACCCCACAAACAGGCTGATAATAATTCCGGTCCAGATATTAAACGTGTATTCATAAGTCTTGCCGTCTGAATCGGTTATCGTTCTTCTAGTATGTTTTTGAGTTGAACCGGGGTGTGCAAACTTTGATAGGTCCGGTTTTATGAAAAGATATATGCTCACCGCCAAAAGCAAAATTCCAAATATGATGTTGAACACGCTGCGGTTGATCATTGATACAGTATACACGCCCAACACAGCTCCGGGAATTGTGGCAAGCGAAAAGACCAGCCCCGATTTGTAATCAATTCTTTTCATCCTTCCGTACGCGAACGAACCCGATGAGGCATTGAAGAAAACGACGGCAAGCGATATGCTGGTGAGAATGTCCGGCGATTCTTTCGGATACATGATTAACAGAATAGGCATTAAGATAAATCCGCCTCCGGCGCCTATCAGCGTTCCGATAGCTCCAACAACAAGCCCAATTGCCGTAAGGAGCATGAAGTGTTCAATAGAAATACGTTATCTCCCGTTTACTCTGAAATATTTGCAATAGAATTGAAATGTAAATATAAAATCAGCATCTATGTTACAAAAATAAACATAAATTAGATAAGTATTAATTGTGTTTGAGCGCGCTTAAGTATTTTGTATTTGCGAACACAGGTATACTGATTAAACTACTAAATAAATCGCTAAAATTTCATTATTGATAATAAATAAAAAAGTTATTAGAATGTGCCGTTATTTTATTAAAAATCATATTATTGCTTAATATTATAGTGAATAATTCTAAAGGGTTAACGTTTGGTTTCGGGAATCTTAATTTTTCAATTAGGATCAAAACCATATAATGAAGAATTATTTACTGCTCATTTGCATAATTTGCATTTGCTCTATTAATGCGTCTACATCACAATCATTAATGAGCGAAAAACCATATTCATTACACTTTACTGATAAACAGGATTCCGCAGATAAATTTCTTCCGAAGCTTTCTCTCGCTAAACAGGATAAAGAATTACACGATAAAATAAATTATATAAAACTTGGCGGCATAACCGGGTTCACGGTTGGAGCGGTTTTATTCCTTCATAATTTCCAGCAGCATGCATGGTGGTCAGGGCAGAGAGGACAATTCCACATTCAGAATGACTGGGCATATGCGATGTCGATGGATAAGCTTGGCCATTTTATGGAAGGTGGTCTTATTGCCAGAACAATGAAAGGGGCTTTCATATGGAGCGGCATTAACGACAGAACCTCTCTGTGGCTCGGCGCTGTTTTCAGCATAGCATATATGACCGATATAGAAATTGAGGATGGCTTTGCCAAGCAATGGGGTTACAGCCCCGGCGACGAGATTGCAAACCTGACAGGCGATATATTTGCAATAGCGCAGGATATGTGGACGCCGCTCCAAACTGTAAAAATGAAATGGAACTATGTACCCACTAACGATCCCGCTCACAAAGGCGATTTTCCTGATGATTACGGCGGACAAGTATTCTGGTTTTCGTTCGATGTGAACAGTTACTTAGGCAAAAAGCTTGAGAAGTTCTGGCCGGACTATCTCAATATAACATTAGGGTACGGAGTTCTGAAGTATGAGGACTATGGACCCGACGGCAGAATACAAAATCTATACCTCGGCATCGATTTTGACCTTAGGAAAATTATACCCGGTAAATCAAAGTTCATGTTGTTTCTGAAGGAATTTCTTAACACGTTTAAGATCATTCCCGCGCCCGCTTTGAAATGGAACACTACGAAAGGTAAATTCACTTTTTCTGTTCGATAAATATGAATTCGGAGGAAAGAAATCAATAAACTAATTATTCTTCTTGTTGTTGTTACTGCGCTTGCCTCGGTTAATTATTCCTATTCTCAGGATAGCCAGTTAAAATATAAATTTACGGCTCCCCGGTTTGTTATCGAACTAGTAGGTTCGTACAACCTCCCAATAGGCCAGGCTCGCGGCGACCTCCCTGATTTCTTCAGCTTCAAAAATTACGGACTCGTTCTGGGTATTGGTTTTCATCTCAATGTAAAATATGCTGCTAACAAAAGCGCATCCATTTGGCCATATTTTACCGGCAGCTTTGCGCAGTTACAAAATGACGAAGAGCTGAATTCTTACATCGACTCAAATATTATACGCAACGGATACCCGCTCACGGGAAATCAAATGTATAATCCGATTTCAGGTACTTCACTTCTTGTAATCAGAAATATTTCTTTAGGACTCGGGGTCCAATATATGTTGGGACCAAGACATACCCTGGTTCCGTTCGTCGGAATAGAAGCTGACTATAATTTTCTCTGGGGATTTTACGAGCAGGAGCCAAGACTTGTTGACGGGCCCGAAGGAATCCATAAATCAACTTTCCCCATAAACAGCACAACCAGAATCGGCATAGGAATTGACGTAGGCACAGATTTTAGAATAGCTCAGAATCTGGGATTTGTATTCGGGGCAAAATATTCAATTGCAAACCTGTTCGGGAAAAAATCCGCGGCTACGCTTGCGGGGGATAATTCAATGAACCTGCTTGACCAGGCTGCAACCGGCCTGAACACAAACCTTTCATCTGACAGAAATATAAGCTACCTGCAGTTTTACATCGGGTTCTCTGTATTTCTCGGCAAAAGATAGTCTTGCCCAAAAACGGAAACCGCAGTTTTACGCTAACCTTTACGAAACTTAATTGAAAAAAAATGTAAACATTGATAAAAATCATTTGAGATTTTGCATATAAGCGTTATATTTGGATACTTTAGAGTTTCCTTCTATCATAAGAAACCGGATTACTGTTTCACCAATTGACGAAAAGTCATTGGATGAATATTCATAACATTGTTGGAGATAAAATTATGATTAAGCTGAATCATCTGGATTATTACAGGCTCCCCTGGAACCTCGCCGATAACATAATCTCATGGCTCGAACCTACTTCGAAATGCAACCTTGCGTGTCTGGGCTGTTACCGCAAAAATGAATTAGACAGCCATAAATCGCTTGATGAGATACGCGAAGAGCTTGAGGTATTTCACCGCAACCGTAATACTGACAGCGTATCAATAGCCGGCGGCGACCCGCTTCTGCACCCGCAGATAATTGAAATTGTAAAAATGGTTAAAGAGTTTGGCTCGAAGCCGATAATTAATACAAACGGCATCGCGTTAACGCCGGAATTGCTGCATGATCTGAAAAAAGCGGGAGCTTATGGTTTCACTTTTCACATAGATAGCAAGCAAAACCGCCCGGGATGGAAAAAAGCAAATGAGGTTGAGTTAAACGAACTGCGTTATCATTTTGCCAGGATGCTGGCCGATGAAAAAGGAATTTCCTGTTCGTTCAACTCGACTGTTTACGAAGACACAATGAAATATATTCCTGAGATGATGCGGTGGGCGCATAGGAATATTAACATTGTAAACGTGATGGTATTTATTTTATACAGGGCTGTAAACAATAACCAGGTTGATTTTTATCTAGGACCGAAAAAGATAGATATGTCGGAACTTGTATATAACGAAGACGTGCCCGACCGTGTTGATATTAAAGCCGACGAGATAGTAGAAATATTCAGAACCATATATCCTGATTTTAACCCGTGCGCATATCTTAACGGCTCAGAGAAAGTTGATTCATTTAAGTGGCTGCTGAGCGGCAGGATAGGCTCGAAGAAAAAAATTTACGGCTACATGGGCCCGAAAGCTATGGAGATAATGCAGACGTTTTATCATTTGCTGTACGGCAAATATCTCTCTTACACGAAACCTAAAATGAACAAGAAAGGAAGAACGCTTTTATTCTTCGGCGCGTTTGATAAAAAGCTGCGCAATGCATTTTGGAATTTCTTCAAAAATCCTTTCAACATTTTTAAAAGATTATATTACCAGTCAATAATGGTAATTCAGCCGGTAGATTTTCTTGAAGACGGCCGTCAAAGCATGTGTGACGGGTGTCCCGATATAACCGTGTGGGATGGCAAACTGGTTTGGTCATGCCGACTTGAAGAACAATTTAAGTTCGGGCATAACTTAAAGACGTATCCAAAAAACTTTGCCGATATGGTTAAGTAAATTTTAGCCGACAGACCGATTCAGGCGGGCAGACAGGTCAGGAATGACAAAGAGTGAGTCCTCTTCCGAGAGTCCAAATAGAACGGGACGAATAAAATACCATCCCGTGTTATGAGCAAAAAAGATAGTATTGATAAAGTAATAAATATTGAACAGATTAATACCCGTTCCTTAAAAAAGGAGCGCTCTTTGATTTAAAGTACTTAAAAGCAGTTTTTGCCCTCCGTTATCCATAAATTTTTCAGGTTAAAAAGTCGAAAATTTTTGCAATATTGCATTTATACGCGTTTTGTCATAAACGCTATTTCGAATTATCTTTGGAGATCATTTATATGAGAACGAAATATTTCTTTGTATTCCTTGTAATCCTTATTAGCTCACTTATGTTTGTAAGCTGCACCAAGCAAAAAGAAAAACTCAAAAAACAAATAACCACAAAACCGGTTTCAATAAAACAGTTTGATACTCCCCCGGGAGCCGATCCTTCGGTATCCGCTGAGCTGGGCGGCGCAGGATTCAAAGGCGACGGATGGGAAACCAAAACAAATTACAACCTGCTCGGCGATTCAAATGCCGTTAAAGGCGGGAGCTTCGTGTTAAGTGTTCCTGATTTTCCCAATACTCTGCGCACGCAGGGAAAAGACGCCAACACTACGGTAAACCTGATGATGGAGAACATGATCTATGAAAGCCTCGTTCAGCAGGATCCGGTAACTGAAGAGTATATCCCCGGACTTGCCACTCACTGGAAGATATCGGAAGACAAAATGAAATTCTCGTTCCGTATCGACCCCAATGCAAGATGGGCGGACGGCAAACCTGTCACAGCCGAAGACGTTGTAGCAACGTGGAAGCTTCTTGTTGACCCGGGTATTCTTGAAGCGTACTCAAATATATTATACGGCTCTTATGAGCAGCCCGTAGCGGAAAGTAAATATATTGTCTCGGTTAAATCTAAACAGCTTAACTGGAGGCAGTTCCTTTATTTTGCCGCATCAATGAGAATATTACCCGCTCATTATATAGGCAATATAAAAGGCAGCGAATATCTGGAAAAATACCAGTTCGATGTAATCCCGGGCAGCGGTCCGTACTTAGTCCAGAAAGACGATATTAAAAAAGGACAGTCGGTTTTAATTAGAAGAAGAAGCGACTATTGGGCCGAAAAAGAAAGATATAATATCGGGCTCAACAATTTTGATGAAGTTAAATTTGAAGTGGTATCTGATGAGTCGCTTGCATTCGAGAAATTCAAAAAAGGCGACCTTGACCTGTACAATGTGAACAGGGCGCAATGGTGGGCCGAGAGATTTGATTTTGATGAAGCCAAGCGCGGACTTGTTCTGAAGAGCAGGATATTTAATGAAAATCCAAACGGAATACAGGGACTTGTATTCAATATGAGAAAACCGCCGTTTGACGATATCAGGTTAAGAAAAGCGATAACTTATTTATGGGACAGGGATAAATTCAACGAAAAACTTTTCTATAAAGCATACTCTCCTATTTATTCATATTTCCCGGGGTCTGTTTATGAAAATCCCAATGATCCGAAAATAAGTTTTAACCTTGATTCTGCAAAAACTTTGCTAAGCGCGGCCGGATGGACCGAAAAGAATTCCGATGGTTATTTAGTAAAGAACGGAAAAGTATTTGAGCTTGAGCTCCCGTTTGACGGCGGTCCGGGGCAGGAAAGATATTTGACCGTATTTCAGGAGGATCTGAAAAAAGCAGGCGTTAAGCTGAACCTGAAACAGATAGACGGCGCAACAAGATTTAAGCTCGGCAACGAGAGAAACTTTACCATACTTATAACGGCATGGACGGGGCTCAGGGTGCCTAATCCTGAAAGCTCGCTCAAATCAAACACAGCCGACCAGCCCAATACAACCAATTGGCCGGGAATTAAAGATAAGAGAATTGATGAGCTATGCGACACTTATAATGTCACTTTCGATAAAAAAGAGAGAGTAAAGATAGTAAGAGAAATTGATTCGATTGCGTGCAGTTATTTCGGCTATGGCTTCGGATGGTATGGACCTTACCAGAGAATCGCCTACCACAATAAATTCGGTTATCCCAAATGGGTGCTTCCAAGAACGGCGGACTTCCTCTCAATTCCGGTGATGTGGTATTATGACCCTGAAAAAGCGGCTGAGTATGATGCGGCAATGGTTGATAAAACGAAATCGATGGTAATTCCGGAAGTGGACCAGAAGTACTGGCTTGATGTTAAAGCAAAAGAAGAAAAAGAGAATAAGTAAACTTATGCGGGCTTCGGGTTAAATACCCGGAGCCTGCTGTTAACCGATAGAATTATATGGCAGCATATTTTATCCGCCGATTTTTATTGATAATTCCTACCTTCCTGGGTATCACTATAATCACATTTTTCATTTTGCAGATCGTGCCGGGCGGCCCGCTTGAAAGAGAACTATTAAGATTAAGAATGGGCGGCTCAGTATCCGGCGGAGAAGTCGGCCCTTCGGGCGGAAACCAGACCGGCGGAATTGAAATTCCTGAATCGGCAATGCAGGAAATGAAGAAGTTTTATGGGTTTGACCTGCCAATTCATGAGAGATATATAAGATGGCTTGGGAACCTGATGACGCTTGACCTGGGCAAGTCATACGTTTACGCTGAACCTGTCTGGGATGTAATTATTTCTAAGTTCCCTATCTCAATTTATTTTGGCATGATAGGTTTCACTCTTACATATTTAATATGCGTTCCGCTCGGGGTAGCCAAAGCGGTTAAGAACGGGAGCAAGTTCGATTTTGTATCCTCGGTAATTGTTTTCATAGGGTATTCCACGCCCGGCTGGGCATTTGGCGCCATTATGCTTGTGCTCTTCGGCGGCGGCAGCTTCTGGGACGTGTTCCCGCTAGGCGGGTTCCGTTCCGAAGATTTCGATACTTTAACGATAGGCGCAAAGATCACCGACCAGATATATCATACTATTCTCCCTGTTATAGCTTATATGGTTGGCAGCTTTGCCACGCTTACAATACTCACAAAGAATTCTGTTATAGAAAACCTGAGCCAGGATTATATCCGCACGGCTTTTGCAAAAGGTATTTCAGAGAAGAAAGTTATCTTTAAACATGCTCTCAGAAATTCTTTGATCCCGATAGTCACAGGACTCGGAAACGCAATATCGCTGGTACTTGCTGGAAGCTTCCTCATTGAAAAAGTTTTTAATATTCAGGGTATGGGTTTGCTTGGCTTTAATTCTATAATACAGCGTGATTACCCTGTAACTTTGGGAATACTTGTTCTATCCTCGTTCCTTTTACTTATAGGGAACATTATTTCAGATATGATTTATGCATTTATAGATCCAAGAATAAGATTTAAGTAGAGATCACTGTGAACGATAAAAATAATAAAAATAATCCGCCTTTCGACTCCGCTCAGGATAATATTTCCCCCAACCAGGGCGATATTCCCACAGCTGTTGATGATAAAAAAGCGAAGTTAAAAGAAGAGAAACAGGTATCCGTTTCCATATTCAGGAAACGCTGGAGAAAATTCCGCACGCTTAAACGCGGGTACTACTCATTCCTGACCCTCCTGGTTCTTTACATTCTTTCGTTTATGCTTCCGCTGCTTGTAAACAACGCGGCTTTGATAGTAAAGTATAACGAGCATTATTATTTTCCTGTTTTCAAATCCGGTATTTACGAAGCCGATGTTTTCGGACAGAACCGCGACGGCGAAGCGAATTACCGGGCGTTGAAAAAACAATTCCAGGAAGAAGATAAAGGCAACTGGGTATTAATGCCATTGTATCCATTTGGCCCGAATGAAAACCTGCTTGATGAAACGGTCGGCAACCCGCCGCACCCGCCATCAGCGACTCATATATTCGGAACTGATGACAGGGCAAGAGACGTATTTTCAAGGATTGTGTATGGTTTTAATATTTCAATCTCTTTCGCTTTAGCTGTAACGTTTTTTTCGTACCTGTTTGGCGTAACAATTGGCGCAATACTTGGTTTTTTCAGCGGTAAGATAGATATAATAGGACAAAGATTTATAGAGATCTGGGCGACGCTCCCCTTCTTATATGTTATGATAATCATTAGCTCCATATTGCAGCCAAATTTCCTGTGGCTGGTGGTGATCCTCACGGCGTTTAGCTGGGAAGGCATAACATACTACATCAGGGGCGAATTCTACAGGGAAAAAGCGCGCGATTATGTTTCGGCCGCGGTTTCGCTTGGAGCAAAAAATCATACTGTAATTTTTAAACACATATTGCCCAACTCGCTTACGCCGATTGTTTCATTCGCTCCGTTTGCGATTGTAGCCGATATAAGCTCGCTTGTGGCGCTGGATTACCTTGGCTTTGGTTTACCGCCTCCAACACCCAGTTGGGGACAGCTTATCAGCCAGGGTATGAACTACATTGAAAACTGGTGGCTTGTTGTAGCGCCGCTTTCTGTGATGTTCCTCACGCTTATTGCGATCGTATTCATAGGCGAAGCGATCCGCGAAGCATTTGACCCCAAAGTATACTCGAGGTTAAGATAACATTATGAAAAAGAAACTTGTTGAAATAAAGAATCTAAGGACTTACTTTTTTGTAGAAGCCACCGATAAGCAGATCGAAGTTGGCCCATCAAGCCATGATAGTTTCCTGAATAAATTTTATGAAGCCGATAAGAAGCTCAAGGATAAGGTCCCTGCAAAAGCGGTAGACGATGTAAGCTTTGATATTTATGAAGGCGAAGTGCTGGGCATTGTAGGAGAATCAGGTTCGGGAAAATCGGTAACGGCTTATTCGATTACACGGTTGATACCCGACCCGCCGGGGAAAGTAGTTGCCGGAGAAATAATATTCAAAGGGGTCGATCTTGTAAAGCTTTCATTCGATGAAATGAAAAAATACCGCGGTTATGAAATTGCGATGATTTTCCAGGAGCCAATGACATCTTTAAATCCTGTAATGAAGATCGGCGACCAGATAACCGAGGTAATTTTGCAGCATGAAAAAATTGACAAAGCTGAAGCGGAAAGAAAATCGATTGCAATGCTTGATGCGGTTGGAATTTCAGACGCGGCAAAAAGAATGAAAGACTACCCCCACCAGTTCAGCGGCGGCATGAGGCAAAGAGTTATGATAGCCATGGCGCTGGCATGCAATCCTTCGCTTCTGATAGCAGATGAACCCACAACCGCATTAGATGTAACCATTCAGGCGCAAATTCTTGACCTGATGCTTAAGCTGAAGAAGCAGAGAGAAGAAGCGGCAGTGCTGCTGATAACGCACAACCTTGGCGTAGTTGCTGAAACATGCGACAGGGTTATTGTTATGTACGGCGGTAAGATCCAGGAAATAGGCAATGTATTTGAAATATTTAAAACGCCGAAACATCCGTATACAAAAGGTTTACTGGCGTCGCTCCCCGATCCATATAAAGAAAGTCATTCAGAGCTTAAAGCTATACCGGGAATTATTCCGCATATACTTGAGCTTCCTATAGGATGCAAGTTTTGCACAAGGTGTCCGGACGTTATGGATAAGTGCTGGACCATAGAGCCTGAGCTTAAAGAACTTGAACCCGGAAGACTGGTCAGATGCCATTTGTTTTAATCAATAATGCTGATATTTATTATTTACTATTTATTATTTGTGTGATATGAGTTCAATGAAAGAAGGAAATATTCTTGAAGTTAAGGACCTGAGGGTTCAGTTCCCCGTTCATGGCGGAGTATTCCTCGGGAAGATAGCCGATATAAAAGCGGTGGACGGAGTAAGCTTTGAAATAAAAGACGGCGAGACGCTGGGCCTGGTTGGCGAATCAGGCTGCGGCAAATCAACCGTAGGGAAAGCTATAATAAATATATTGAAGTTCTCATCGCCCGATGTGCAAATAACCGGCGAAGTGCTGATGAAAACCGGCGACGGCGTTATTGACCTGTTAAAGCTGAAACGCAACGAGATAAGGAAATACAGGGGCTTGATACAAATGATATTCCAGGACCCCTACTCTTCATTGAATGCAAGGCTAACAGTTGGACAGATCGTGATGGAACCGCTTATATATCATACTAAAATGAACAAGAAGGAGCGGCTTGAGCGAGTTGCTTGGCTGCTCGAAAAAGTCGGGCTGCAGGCAGAGCAATCAAAACGCTACCCGCATGAATTTTCAGGCGGACAAAGACAGAGAATTGGCATAGCGCGCGCGCTTGCGACCAATCCAAAACTTATAATTGCAGATGAGCCTGTTTCAGCTTTGGACGTATCGATCCAGGCGCAGGTAATTAATCTTATGCAAAGCCTGCAAAATGATTTTGAGCTGAGTATACTGTTTATAGCGCACGACCTATCTGTAGTTGAGCATATAAGTTCAAGAATTGCCGTTATGTACCTGGGCAATATATTCGAATTGGGTAATGGAGCAGACGTATATCATCATCCTATCCATCCGTACAGTAAAGCGCTGCTATCGGCAGTGCCGCTGCCGGACCCTGACAGACGAAATAAGGAGCGCATAATTTTAAAGGGCGATGTGCCAACCCCGCTTAGAAAGCCAAGCGGCTGCGGTTTCAGAACCCGGTGTCCTATTGCTAAGCCTGAGTGCGCAAATGCCGTACCCCCGCTTGAAGAAAAGAGCAAGGGTCACTTTGCAGCCTGCCCGTATGTGAGTTAAGGGAAATTTGCTATGCATGTTCCCAAGCCGGTCGCCATGGCTTGATTGTGACGCATGATTAAAACAATAAGAAAACTTCTGAGCCCCCAGCTCCCGCTTGGGGCTCTTTATTGAATACCTCCCCTCAGATAATTTTATTAACCCTAATCTTTCATAATAAATAATTTATTCATATGTTGTACAATGTTTTTTAAATTATTATTAATAATTAATTAACTGCAAATGGAAGAAAAAAAACATCACACAATAGAAGAATTAAGAAAATACCGTAAACCCATTCGTAATGTAAATATACAGCACAAAGAAAACTTAAGCGGTTTGGAAAGAATCGCGGTTTGGATCACGGATCATGTGGGAACGATGGGATTTTTTCTGATCATTTTCGGATGGACGGCAATATGGTTAAGCTGGAACACGCTGGGTCCCGAAAGCGCTCAGTTTGACCCGTTCCCCGCTTTTGTTTTGTGGCTCTTTATATCTAATATGATACAGATATTTCTGATGCCGCTTATTATGATCGGGCAAAATTTGCAATCGCGCCATGCAGAGGCAAGGGCCGAGGCTGATTTTGAAATCAATACTAAAGCCGAGCTTGAAATTGAAACAATATTAGTTCATTTGGAAAAACAGAGTTCATTGATCTTAGAAATACTTCAAAAGATCGAGAAGCAGACCGGGCAAGCGCAAAGCGCGTAAGCCTGCTATTGCTGTTTATTTGAATTAAGATTGGACCAGGAAATTTTGCGGTTTGATCAGGAGACTTCAGCCTGAACTTGGGGCAATTCAGTAATGTAATTGATCAGCGGAACGTGATGTTTCAAAAGCCTGAACCGCTCGATATCGGTTTTAATGCGGTTTTCAGCGCCCCAATCGCTCCAGTAAACTCCGTTGAGCGGCATCACGCAAAGACTCTCAACGCTGTTTTTAAGTATTGAGTCTGAAAAATTCACTTCAGGCAGTTTACTATATATATTGTTAAGCATGATCTCATCGTCAAAATGCCCGTTATAGTAATTCTGGGTTACAAACTGTTCGTAAACTTCCGGCAGCAGAATTCTAAAACGCTCCAAAAAGGCTGAGGCTTTTCCGACCATAACCATCGTATTCCACATGCATGAACCCGCATACAGTCTTCTTGCCAGCTTAACATCAGGTTTCTCCCAAAATTTATTTACCCTGTAAAAAGGCGCGCCGCCATCCCATTTTACTTCATCGCCATGCTCAATCCATCCATACTCAGTTTCAGGGCTGTTAGCTGAAAAGCCCATTACAACTATTTTTCCCGGATGTTCATCTGTAAATTCAAAAGCGCTTCCCATGTAATCGCGGAACAAATCTTCTTCCAGTATAAACTGGTCAGATGGAAATATTCCAACATTTGCTTCGGGATCCTGGCTGTAGATCTTCAAAAGAGGCAGTAAAATGCCCGGCGCTGTTTCTTTCGAGTGCGGCTGGACCACAATATTTTCGGCAGGCTGACCGTTCATTTCTTCGCGGATATATGCAAGATAATCGCGGATAATTACGGTAAGTATCTTCTTCTGAAGGAAAAACGGTTTTACGCGGTCAATAGTATGCCTTAACATAGAGCGCGTTCCGATTATAGAGCAAAACTGCTTGGGGCGTTCATACCCATAAATTGATTTGATATACTTCTGAAGCCTGGCTCCTTTGCCCGCCGCAAGAATGATTCCCCAATGATGATGCTTCGCCCAATCCATCGTGATGTGGTTTCCTTTTTATATTTCTTTATTAAATATTAATTTAAATCTGCCGGAAGCTCTTAATCAGGAACAGAAAAGTTCATGAAGAGTATTTAAGAGCGGTTAATCTGTAAAGTATTTTTCTTTTAATTGTTAACCGTTACTTAATACTATAAGTTTCCAAAAGACGCCAAAAAAATTGTAACAATTCAGTCGGGCGGTTGTTGTAAATTCAGAACCCTCCTTGATCAGGACCATTACAATTTAGGCCGTCAAAGTTCAGGGCTTGTGTGTTTTGTATTAAGAATATTGCATAGATTTAAATGTGATATACAGGTAATTTTGAGGCAGTATGCGGCTCTAATACATGCGATGTTTCGGGGCTGCACATAATAAACCTGACATTGTTGGACTAATCCAATAGTCAAATTCTTTTTTTGTTTTAAGGAGTCTCATTATGAATCCCACTCATGCACACCTGTTCATGAACCATCTGCCTTTTTTAGGCTCTGCTTTCACTTTCATTTTCTTAATGTACTCATTCCACAAGAAAAATAATGAATTTATAAAATTATTCCTTTGGGTATTTGTATTTTTCGCAGTGTTGACTATTCCCGTTTTTCTTACAGGCGACCCTGCAGGAGACGTCGTGAAAAATATTCCGGGAATAAAAGAAGAGCTTGTTGATAATCATGAAACTGCCGGATATATTTCACTTATATTGATAGAAGTAACCGGCGCTTTGGCGCTTCTGGGTATTTATCTTATGGGGAAGAACGCACAGTTGGCCAAATGGTTCAAGTATACTTTTGTCGCTCTCTCCTTTGCATCCATTCTTTCATTTGGATGGACGGCAAACCTGGGCGGCCAAATAAGACATTCTGAATTAAAGACAAGCAACCAGATAGAACTGAAATAAGCTTTTTTACATCCTCTGAATTTATACGGAACAATATTCCCCGGAAAAATTATTTTCCTGAATAGTTTTACTTTCCTCACGCCACCATAAACATTGACAATTGTTCTGTTCATTTTGCATAGATTTTCTGTGTCCTGAATGATTACTTTTGTTCTATAGACATCTTAATCAATTTTCAACTTAGAACAAAATGAAAATATATATTTCACTCGATATGGAAGGCATCGCGGGCACATTCACGTGGACGCAGGAAGAAAATAACCGGGCCGAAGTTCGTAAATGCATTATGCAGCAGGTTGAATGGGTGATAGAAGGAATCCACCAGAGCGAAGCAAATAAACAAATTGAAGAAATTGTCATTGCCGATTCACATTCATCGGGCGATAGTCTTTTGTATGAAACCACCGCATTTGATGACAGGCTCCACATAATATCAGGTTACCCAAGACCGAAATATATGATGCCGGCATTTGATAAATCGTATGACATTGTTTTCTTTGTGGGATATCACGGAGGCATAGGGACGGTGCATTCTAACATGGATCACAGTTACTCTCCAAGATTCCACAGAATTTGGCTGCAGGATAAACCCATGAATGAAAGCCTCATCAATGCCGCTTATGCCGGACTTTTTGACGTCCCGGTAGGATTAGTTATCGGAGATGATGCGCTGTTTAACCAACTAAAAACAAGCGATGCTTTGCCATGGGTGGAATATGTTACAACAAAATATTCACTGAGTAGGTTTTCGGTTAAATGCAAACCGATGAATGTGGTTCGCATAGAGACAATTGAGGCTGTGAAGAAAACGCTTAACTCAGATATTACCGGATTTCTAATTTATAAGTTTACGCCGCCTGTTACGCTGAAAATCGAGCTTCAGACAACCTCAATGGCGGATGCTGTCGAGATGATGCCTGATGTAAAGAGACTGGATGGCTTTACAATAGAATATACTCATAACGACTACTCACAGATATTCGATGCGATTGACGCTATTGCGACTCTTGCCCGTTCGACTAAATGGTGATTATATGACGGATATAGATTTATTTAAGAAAGTTTATCTCTTTTCAAGCCTGAACGAAGCTGAACTTGAGAGCATAAGCAAAATATCACGATCAAGAACCTTCAATAAAGGCGATATTATTTTTTTTGACACCGAGCCGTATTTGGGGTTTTATGTTGTAAAGACGGGGCTTGTAAAAATATATAAAATTTCAAATGACGGGCGCGAGCATATACTTCATATTATCGCTTCGGATAACACATTTGGAGAAGTGCCACTCTTCGAAAATTTTGGAGAGAGTCCCAAAGAAGATTCCAGATACCCGGCCAACAGTATGGCAATTGAAGAAAACACGCAGGTTATTTTGATCCCCGCCAGGGCATTCACTGACTTATTTGAAAATAACGTTAAGCTATGCCTTAAGCTGATTTCCGGCTTTGCAAGACGGCTCAGGTATCTGAATCATCATATTGAGGAATTAACGCTTAAAGACGTCACTAAAAGAGTGGCAGGTTTTGTGCTCGCAGAATTTAACAAATCAAATAAACAAAATAAAAAAACTAAATCGGAAATTACTCTTCAAATAAGCAAAAACGACCTCGCTTCACTTCTGGGAACCATACCCGAAACTCTTTCCCGCACTTTCAAAAAACTAAATGAAGATAACATCCTGGAAGTAACAGGTAAAGCCATCCTCGTCCTGGACATAAATAAGCTCAAAGAAACTGCTTCGTAAACCTTAGCAATCCGGTACAACCATAAGTTTATATGAAAATTTTCGCCATTTGACTTAGGTCAAAGGGTTTAGGCGGTATTCTCTTTATTTTTGTGCAATAAAAATAATTGGAGTAATATTATGCAGGTACAAAAAGATAACAAAATCGGTGAAATTGTAGCCGCAAATTTCCGCGCAGCGCAGATCTTTGAGAGCTTTGGCCTTGACTTCTGCTGCGGCGGTAAGAAATCTATATCAGACGCATGCAAAGAAAAGGAACTTAACCCCGAAAAAGTAATTTCAGAGCTTTCAAAGATCGATGAAAAGCAGGCAAACCTGCAGAGATTTGAAAAATGGGAAGCTGATTTTTTAATAGATTACATCATTAACAATCATCATCAATACGTTGTTTATTCTATTCCGGCAATTGAAAACCACCTGCAAAAACTTGCATCAAAACACGGAGAGAAACATCATGAATTAGTTGAAATACAGGAGATATTCAGCGCCTTGAAAGATGAGCTTTTAAACCACATGCAGAAGGAAGAAAAAATGCTGTTCCCTTACATTAAAAAGCTGAAACTGGCTGTTGATAACTCTCATGCGATTCCTTTAGCCCCGTTCGGAGCAGTGGAAAATCCCCTCAGAGTTTTGGAATCAGAACATGAATCCGCGGGCAAAATGATGTCAGATATTAATAAGCTGAGCTCCGGTTACAAGCCGCCTGAGGATGCATGCGGCACATATAGAGTATTATATAATGAGCTTAATGAATTCGAAAACGATTTGCATATGCACATTCATCTTGAAAACAACATCTTGTTTCCAAAAGCGCTTGAGCTAGAAAGCAAACTGGCAATGATACATTCCGGGGCTGCGAATGCTTAGTTTTAAATGAATTTTTATATCCCAAAACTTTAGGAGAAAATTAATGAAAAGATACTGGTATGGTTTTTTAATCGTAATACTGATTTCGTTTACTGTTTTAATTTGGGTGGGTACCCGGATATACCATGACAAGCCTCCAATACCTAACGATATTAAAACAACAACAGGAAAAGTAATGATACCCGCCGGCGATATTGAAGCAGGGCAAAACGTTTGGCAAACAATGGGCGGCATGGAACTGGGCTCTGTATGGGGACACGGCAGTTATGTAGCGCCGGACTGGTCCGCAGACTGGCTTCACAGGCAATGCGTTTATATTCTTGATAGGTGGTCTAACGCGGAATACTCGAAAAACTATGACGCTTTGCCGGAAGAAGACAAAGGAAAACTGCAAAAGCGGCTGGAAGTTCTTACAAGAACCAATACTTTTAACGCAAATACAAATTCAATTGCAGTAGATCCAATAGTTGCAGACGCGTTTGAATCGAACCTGAAACACTACAGCGATATTTTTACAAAGGGAAGTAACGATTATGCAATCCCTAAAAATGCGCTGACGGACAGCTTGAAAATAAGACAGCTGGCAGCGTTTTATTTCTGGGCATCCTGGGCGGCTTCCACCAACAGGCCGGGAGAAAATTTTACTTACACCAGCAACTGGCCGCATGAAAAACTCATCGGCAACGTGCCCACCGGCGATACAGTAGTATGGACCGGCGTAAGCATAATTATGCTTTTGATCGGTATTGGGGCAATGTCGCTGTTTTACATTATAGGCAAAGATAAAAAAGAAGAAGCTATAGCGGTTAGCGTGATTGACCCGATGCTAAGCGGCGTAGCCACACCTTCGCAGAAGGCGACCATTAAATATTTCTTTCTGGTTACGGGATTATTTATGCTCCAGATAATCATGGGAGTAATTACCGGCCATTACGGCGTTGAAGGAAACGGATTTTACGGGATTCCCCTGTCATCAATTTTACCTTACAGCGTATCGCGCACCTGGCACCTGCAGCTGGCAATTTTCTGGATAGCTACATCGTGGCTTGCAGCAGGCCTGTATGTAGGCCCGTCTGTTAGCGGCGTGGAACCTAAGGGCCAGAGATTCGGAGTGAATGTATTGTTCGGAGCTTTGATAGTTGTTGTGCTGGGTTCAATGGCCGGACAATGGTTAAGCGTGATGAATAAACTTACCGGCGACAGCCGTTTCCTGTTTGGGCACCAGGGATATGAATATCTTGATTTAGGAAGGATATGGCAAATTGCCCTGCTGGTCGGATTATTTCTTTGGCTGTTTTTGGTGGCCCGTTCCATTGTTCCGGCAATTAAAAAAGCCGATAAAAATACGAAACCGCTGCTATCCCTTTTCCTGGTCTCAACCATAGCAATTGTTATATTTTATATTCCCGGCCTGTTTTACGGACAGCACACTTCATTGCCTGTTGTTGAGTACTGGAGATGGTGGGTTGTGCATCTTTGGGTAGAGGGATTTTTTGAAGTATTTGCCACCGTTGTAATTGCTTTAATATTTGCCAACCTGAGGTTAATAAAGCCTTCAACAGCCGCACGTGCATCGCTGCTATCAAGCACGATATTTTTATCCGGCGGAATAATAGGCACAATGCATCATTTATATTTTTCAGGTACGCCAACCGTTGCGCTTGCTTTAGGTTCGGTATTCAGCGCCATGGAAGTCGTTCCGCTTGTTTTTGTCGGATACGAGGCCTGGGAAAATTACAAAATTTCACAGCATGATAGCTGGCTCAGAAATTACAAATGGCCAATTTACTTTTTCATTTCAGTGTCATTCTGGAACCTTGTAGGCGCGGGCCTTTTTGGGTTTATGATAAATCCGCCGATAGCTCTTTATTATATGCAGGGGTTAAATACAACGCCGCTGCATGCTCACGGCGCTTTGTTCGGGGTATACGGTATGCTGGGAATAGCGCTGATGCTGTTTGTTTTCAGGTCATATAAACCGCAGGATCCATGGAAAGAAAAACTTATCAGTTTTTCATTCTGGTCGATCAATTCGGGACTTATTATAATGATTCTCTTAAGCCTGCTGCCAATTGGGCTCATGCAAACAATGGCTTCGGTTGAAACCGGGTATTGGTATGCGCGAAGCTCAGAGTTCCTGCAGTCAGGAATTATGGGAACGTTCCGCTGGCTCAGAGTGGTTGGCGATACTGTTTTTGCAGTTGGAGCCGTTGCGCTGGTGTTATTTGTTATAGGGCTGCTCACAGGCAGATCTTACAGAAAGTCATGACAGTTTCATAAATAATAAAAGCCCGTCCTGTGAGCTGCCGGACGGGCTTTTGTTTTATGATAAACTATATTCACGTAGCAACAGGATGCATTGATGATTCTGCCACTTGCTCCTGTTTCTGTTTCAAACGCTCAGCTTCAATCCGCTTTAAACGCATAGAATCTGTCTTAAACTTATTGTTAAAAAATCCCATTACATAATTCCTGAAGATATACCACCAGAAACTGCGTTCCATTAAAGCAGGGTCAATATTCTTTTCGATTTTTTTGTGCTCTGCCGGGACCTCGCTCCAGTGCAGGCCTGCCACTTCATGATGCGCGGTATGAAGTCCGTTATTGAAAAGCATAAAATTTAAAAATCCTGTAAAGTTTCTCGAATGGTTCCACTCGGATTCTTCGTTCGCATGCACGTGCTGCACGTAATTGAATATAAGCACGCTGAACAATGAAACCTGCTGCGGGATAATTACATAATAAATCGCTTTACGCCAATCGACCCATAACGCAACCCCAATCCACAATACAAGTACTGCATATTGCGCCATGCACAAAAAGAACCTTTTCTTTTTGCTGTGCCACAGATCTTTTAAGAACAGCTTAATAGCTTTTTGCTGGTAATACCCGCTGATTGAAGGATAAGTAAGCAAAGTTAGCAGATTATTCTTCTCGCTAAACCTGTACGTTATTGTATAATCTCCCGGCCTGTTGTTAAGCTTATGGTGATTTTTGTTGTGCGTCGGGATCCATGCAAATACGGGGAAACCGTAAAATACTGTAAGCCACCAGTCCTGAAGAGTATTCATGGTGTCTGACTTCCACATCCTGACATGGTTGTGGTTGTGAGTGATAACTGAAACTGCAATTGAGAAAAACAAATAAGCGGTATAAGCAAAGGGATTCATCCCAATGTATTTCCATTGAAGTATTAATAGTGAAGTAGTGATGGCCATATAGATTATGGTCTTTATATCTGCTTTATACCTTAACATTAAGATATCCTTTATAGTTGATTGACAAAATTTTATTAGAGTAGTTCAGTTCTATATATTTAATTAGTCCCAGCTAAATTAAGATAAACAGAACATCGAAAATTAGCGTGTGTAAATCCGAGAATGGAAAAAAGTTGGTATGTCGACTGAAGTTTAAGCGTAGGCCACCAGCCTGTTTGCAAACCTCAATAATATAATCATATTCCCTTATATATGACATATATTAAAACCTGCTTTTCAGAAAAATAATTCCTCACTGAATTTAATCTAAAATGTTGCTTTTTATCGATATTATACCACAAAATTAAGCAAATCTTTTATTCTAAATATTAATTAATAGTTAAGAGTTCATTCTTTTTTGTCAGAAGCCTGAAAAGAATCAATAAATCTGTGGAAAATATCATCATCAACATTAAAAATCTACAAATTCAGCCCTGAATTTAACTAAATAATTTGGCACAAAAATTGTTTTAATATTTGTAATGCCAAACTAATGTTTGTTTAAATTATCGATTAACATTATGAAGAAAACTACAAAAATACTGATTTCAGGAACGTTATTATTCATTTTAGTCATTTTTTACACTGTTTCATTGCAATCATATCCCGGTGGCTACACAGGAGCTACCAAAAAGACCTCGGCAACGGGATGTCATTGCCATACAAACAACACTGCTATAACAGGCGCAATTACCGGTCCTGATACCATGTTGACCGGAACAACAGCTACTTATACAATTACAATCTCCCGCTCAGGTTATAGCGGTACGCATGGCGGAGTCGATATTGCAAGTAGACTAGGTTCATTAACACCGGGGCCTGGCGCTTCTTTTATCAAACAGGTAGGCGATGAACTTACCCATATTAGCGCGCTTACATTTGCCGGCGGCACAGTCAGCGTTCAGTTCAGTTACACTGCTCCGGGCTCGCCCGGAATAGACACTATTTGGTCAAATGTAGTAGCAGGATATTCAAATGGATTCAACTGGTCGCCTGAAAAAAGCATAATTGTTACCAGCCTAACCGGTATTCAGAATAATGGGAATGCAGCTAAATTCACCCTTAGTCAGAATTATCCAAACCCGTTTAACCCTTCTACTAATATCAGCTTCGAACTTCCAAAGAACATTTCTGTTAGTCTTATTATATACGATGTGAACGGAAAGAAAGTTGATGAATTGATCAATAGCGAGATGAGCCAGGGCAGGCACGATGTAAAATGGGACGCTACAAACATGGCAAGCGGAGTATATTACTATATACTTAGAGCTAACGATGTTGTAATGACAAAGACAATGATATTGACGAAATGACAGGTTATTCATGAAATGATTTGATACTGGCTGTTTGATAAGGATTAGATAACTTATGACAAAAAACCCGGGGAGGTTAGGCTCCGGGTTTTTTATTTAGAAATTGCTGATTTCCATGCCAGCGCGCTTGCGCCTAGTATAGCGGCATTGGATCCCGCAATTGACGACAATAACAATTTAACCTTGTTTTTATACACGTCAAGTAAGTTCTCCTCCATATACATTTTAGTTGGCTTTAATATCAGATCGCCTGAGAGCGCCAGGCCCCCGAATAAAATAATGGCTTCGGGACTAGTGATAGCTACAGCATCTGCAAGGCTCATACCAAGAATTTTAGCAGTGTAGTCAAACGCATCAAGCGCCAGCTTATCCCCCGCTTTTGCAGCTTCAAAAATTTTCTTTGAAGTTATCGAATCTTCCGCTATATCTCTCAATTCGCTTTTTTCATTCGACTGCGCAAGCATTTCTATAACCGTTTTCACAATTCCCGTTGCAGAAGCATATTGTTCGAGGCAGCCTTTCCTGCCGCAGCCGCAAAGCCTTCCTCCCCTGACAGCAATTACATGACCCAGTTCTCCGGCAAAACCATCATTGCCGTATATTAGTTCGCCGTTTGCAACAAATCCGCTGCCAAGTCCCGTGCCAAGCGTGATGAGAATAAAATCCC
>CAZMRG010000029.1:0-15662 GCA_964568655.1 uncultured Ignavibacteriales bacterium
ATAAAAGTGTAACGGTATTTAAGCCGAACAGAAAAGAAGTACAGGAAGCGCTTGCAATGATAATTGACGGGGATGAATCAGTCAAAAGCGCCGGCGAACGATTGATTGATAAACTTGATTGCGAATATCTCGTTTTGACGCGCGGAGAAAAAGGGATGGTTCTGTTTGACAAAGAA
Source organism: uncultured Ignavibacteriales bacterium (assembly GCA_964568655.1). Taxonomy (GTDB): domain Bacteria; phylum Bacteroidota; class Ignavibacteria; order Tepidaquicellales; family OLB5; genus CAWFKW01. The sequence continues at coordinate 177 of CAZMRG010000029.1, forward strand.
AAAAATAAAACCGCTGTATTAAATGTTCCAACGCTTGCCAGGAAAGTTGCCGATGTTTCAGGAGCAGGCGATACGGTTATATCAACAATCGCCGTGATGCTTGCCGGCGGCGCAAACATTATTGAGGCGGTTAATCTCGCGAATCGCGCGGCCGGGATTGTTTGCGAGGAAGTTGGAATAATCCCGATTTACAAAAAAGCATTGATAGATTCATTGAAAGACTGAGGAATAGCAATAATGTTGTCTTTTCTCATTGGAATCTATATGTGAAGTAATTGCCACGACCTTCAGGTCGTGGATAAAATGAAGCACAATTCCCGGACTTTAGTCCATAATATTTTGTTATCGGCTAAAGCCAGAAAGTTATTAACATTATGTCCACGACCTGAAGGTCGTGGCAATAAAACTCTGGAAATGATTGATATAGTAATATTCCAAAATTTTGATGAGATTAGCGAACCGGTAAAAAAGCTGAAATCAGCAGGAAAGAAGATTGTGTTTACAAACGGCGTTTTTGATATTATTCACAGGGGACATGTTGAATACCTGACAGCGGCCAAAGAGCTTGGGGATATTTTAATAGTAGGGATGAATTCGGATAAGTCTGTAAAGATCATTAAAGGCGATAAGCGCCCGATTGTGAGTGAAGAAAACCGCGCATTTGTTTTATCGAACCTGAAACCGGTGGACTACGTTGTTATTTTTAACGAGGATAACCCTCTTGAATTGATCAGACGTATTCTTCCGGATGTATTGGTTAAGGGCGCTGACTGGGAAAAAGACAAAATTATTGGCAGCGATGTTGTGATTGCAAACGGGGGGGAAGTAAAGACAATTAAATTTGTGGAAAATAATTCTTCCACAAATATCATTGAATCTGTTATTGAAAAGTACTGCAAGTAAATCCGGATTATTGAAACCGGAATAAGAAGTATAATTGGCGGATATTAAAAATAAAGCAGAAACACCCAAGACGGTAAAGCCGAAGAAGAAGAGAAGAATTCTTCTTTCTATCTTAATGACTTTTACTATCTTTCTGCTTTTTATTGCGCTGCTCGTTTCAGCTACACAAACCAGGGTCTTCAGAAACTGGTTATCCGGATACATCACCGATAAGATCAACGAATCGTTCAGCGAAAAGGATTCTCACCTGAGTTTTGGCTCGCTTGAGGGAAATTTTTTCAGCGAAATTATCCTCACCGACGCAAAGCTAAAGGTGAAGAATGACGACATGGTCGAATTTGAAAGGCTGAAGGTCCACTTTGATATTTTCCAGCTGCTTGAAAAAAAGGTTACTTTGAAAGAAGTAATACTTCTTAATCCTACAGTAAATTTCGTAAAAGTTAAAGATGCCAAAGGCGATTCTGTCTGGAATTTTGCTTATTTGTTTTCTTCCGAAAAAAAGGATACAACTAAAAGCGAATTTGAGTGGAAAATAAACGTCGAAAGATTAAGAATAGAGAATCTGAATTTAGTTATGCTTGGCGTTAAACCGCAGGATCTGCCCGTTTCGGCATTAAAAATCGCTCCATCAAAATCTCTTGACTTAAATAATCTTAAGATCAGTAACTTCACGATCGAAACAAGCGCTTACTATGATAAAAATTCGGCGCAGCTTCAAATAGGGTATCTTGGATTTAATTCCAATTTTGGTTTTGATTTAAAGGGACTCACGGGTAATTTTTTCCTCTCAAGCTCAAGGGCTGAGGTAAATAAGCTCAATATAGAAACATCACGAAGCTGGATCCAGCTTGATTATGTTTTTATTGATAAAATGGATATAATGAATATTGCAGGCCTGCCATCGTTTAAGGGCAAGGATATGAAAATGCATATGATAGCGAAGACAGTAGACTTTGATGACCTGAAAAGCTTTCTGGAGCCGCTAAATTTTCTTAACGGCAAAGTGTTTTGCGATATAGAATGCGACGGGAAATTTGACGACTTTAAAGTTAATAAATGTTTATTAAGAACCCAAAACAGCGATATGAACTTCCATGGCAGGATGGTGAATCTGATAACCCCCGATCATTTGTATTTTGAAATGGCCGGGGATAATCTTGTAATGGATCCTGCTGATACAAAAGTTCATTTGCCGGGCTTACCGATCCCCGATTATTCGTATTTGGGAAAAGTGACAGGTTCATTAACATATAAAGGCGAGCCAAATAATTTTCAAACTACTTACGATGTCCATTCAACAGCAGGAGATGCCAAAGGGTTCTTTAATTTGAATTTAACTACTCCGGCATTTGATTATAGCTGCGCGTGCGAAACCAGGGGCGCAAATATAGGGAAGGTTTTAAAGGATGAGAAACTCGAAAGCAATCTGAATGGTAAAGTAGAGTTCAGCGGAAGCGGGTTCACGCTTGCGAATATTCATACCAAGCTGACCTACGAGCTGAGTTCTTCAAAATTCGGAGAATATGCTATTGATAATTCTTCGGGGACAATCTCGTTCAACAATTATAATATCGAAACCGATCTAAAATATGTTTCTCATGATGCTAATGCACAAATTGCAGGAACGGTAAATATCGCGGATCTTAAAAACCCTAAATATGATTTAAAAGGGAAAATATCTAATTTCAATTTAGCCGCGTTTACAAAAAAACCTGATGATAAAAGCAATATAAACTGTACGTTTAACATTAACGGGAACGGAATTTCTCCTGAGAACCTGGAGGGAAATTATGAAATGGATTTTGCCAATTCATATTATGGGAAATTTGATATTCCTGCAACTCCGGTGAGACTCAAAGTATCTACCGGGGGCACAACAGATAATATTACTTTTACTTCAAATCTATTTGATTTCAAAGCAGACGGGCAGTTTAAGATCGAACAGATCGCCGAAACTGTGATGAACAATATTAATCTGATCAATAATCAAATCAGCCGGAAATTCAATCTTGACACGCTGCTTCCTGAGCGGCCGGTGACTTTAACAACTTCGAATGTTAATTTTAATTATGAGTTTAAGACCAAAAATTCTGACGCCATAGCTAAGCTGTTCTATTTTGAGGATTTCAGATTTGATGGCACAGCGAAAGGATATATCAGGAACAACGCCAATGGCTTTGATGCCGCATCCGAGATAAACCTTGCAGATTTCTCGTATTTTGATTCTTTGTTTGTGCTGAAAAAGGCGAATATTTCGATGCATCACACCAATAATTACAGCAATGCCGCTGAAAAAGATAAAGGGAATTTCGCTCCGTTCAATTCTACAATAGATGTGACCGCCGATAAAGTTCATTATGGAACTTCAAACTTTGACAGCGTTAGGATCAATTGGGACCTTCGGGATGAAAACCAGTTGTTCAGATTTAAAGCAAAACAGGATACGACTTTCAATGTAGCCTTTAATGGCTTTATAGATCTTTCGAAAGACTCTATTAGTTTTGTGATGAAGAATTTCAGAGTATACTATAATAAGTTTCTGGTTCAGAATGATGGGGATATTTATGTTAACTATGACCCTACAAGGTCCGAAAGAACGTTTAATTTCAGCAGGTTCCGACTGGCAAGCGATAAGCTTAAAGTCGATATAGAAGGTAAGTATTCTATAAGCGGTTCAAGCGATTTTAGCGCTGAATTTGATGATATTGATATTCCAAAACTGCTGCAATATGTATATGATCCTCAATCCATCTACGTTCCTGCAGGAAGTAAAGATGAGTTTAAGACGCCCGTTAACGGAAATATTACAAGGTTCCTGCTGACCTATAAAGGAACAGTTGATAATCCGAAATTAGGAATTGAATTGAACTCGGGTATGATAAGGTATCAAAGCACAAAGATAGGGCGTATTGATGCGTTTGTGGATTATGCGGATAAGAAACTCTCGACAGATGTTCTGGTACTGAATGACCTCGGCAAGGGCAGCCTAAGGCTGACGGGGGATGTTCCTTTCAATAATCCTTTGGTTGCACCCGATAGCGCTTCTTATTTTTCAGCTCTTGAGTCTCCTATGAATCTTGGATTGAAGGCCAAGGATTTCCAGCTGAATTTCTTCAGCAAGCTTATTCCGAATTTTACGGAAATAAACGGATTCATGAATGGTGAATTAGCCTCAACCGGAACAATTACAGACCCGCAATTAACAGGCGAAGTAAAAGTTGATAAAGGCAGGTTTCTGCTGCAGATAAATAATTTGTATTACAGGTTCAACACTACATTAAGAGCCGAGAACTCGGATTTAATAGTGCAAAATTTCACAGTCTATTACATAGATGACGACAGGCGGCATCTTGATGTGAACGGAAGAATAAATTTCTCAGGATTGAGGCTTAATAATATTGACCTGACAACCACCGGTGATGTTAAGGTATTGGACAGGTCCTCAAAACAAACCAGGTTTGGATTCTATGGCGATATGATAGCGGGCATTGGATCGCCGGCTATTACTATAAAAGGAAATTTGGACCGACTGTATGTTGAAGGCCAGCTCTTAATAAAAGAAGGCAACCTGATCTTTCCGTCACTGCAGGGGCTTGAATATAATATTTATGCGGATGACTATGTTTACAGAATCCTTAACGATACTGTTGGCAACAGGTACCTGGATACTGAAGTGGTTGTAAAAGAAAATCAGCTGAACGAAATTGACCCGTTCATTAAATACAAGTTTCAGCTTGCAAATAAACCGGCATCATTTGCCGATAATATTGTATATAATCTCTCGGTAAAGACTGAAAAGAACGTTTATGTTACTATAAACTTTAACGAACTCACTAAGGAAGAATTGTTCGGAGAGATCAGCGGCAATCTTTTGATCGAAAATAAAGACAGCAAAGACGTAAATTTTTTCGGAAATATGGATATTGTGGGAGATTCATATTACAGGATCTACTATAAGAATTTTAAAATTCAGAACAGCAAGCTTATATTTGAAGGGCCTTATGATAACCCTACGCTATCTATCAGCGCACAATACCAGAACATAAGAACGATTCAGAATAATGAACAGGAAATTGTGTATGTTGTCTTATCAATAACAGGCACAAAGAAAAAGCCTCTTCTGACGTTCAAGCTATTAAATGAACAGGGCGTAGAAATGGGAGGAGCGAATGAAACTTCAAACGCACTTTCTTACCTGTTGTTTGGCGTACCGCTAAACAGCGTCACAGTGGGCTCGCGTACGGATATTTTGGGGTCTCTGGGTAATAACGCTATTTCAACTTTCAGCTCATCATACCTATCAAGCCTGGTTCGGCAGGTAGCCCCGTTCATTTTAAATACCGAAGTTATTTATGAAGGAGGCGGATTCACTCGCGGCACTGATTTGAGGATCACATCTGAAATTGGAGGCGCAATAGTGCGCTTTGGCGGAAAAGTGCTTTCGGATATTAACAACGCTGAAGTGAGCATAGAGTATCCGCTGAATAAGCTATTAGGAATGAACATACTTAATAACCTGCTGCTTGAAATTACAAGAGAAGTGAAGAACACCGATTTTTCAATAAAAAATTCTGTTGAAACCGGAATTGGACTTACATATAAGATCAATTTTTAAAAATTTAAACACATATAACGCTGCCCAGACAGAAACAAAATAATATTAAGAGCCAAATTATAAACCTCTTCAAAGCGAATCCATCAACAAGTATAAAGTTTAACGCGCTCTGCAAGAGGCTTTCGGTAAATAAAACGGCAAAGGCCGAGGCAAGAGATTACCTGCGGGAATTAATTGATGAGAGGCTTCTGGTTAAGAACGGAAAATATTACGAGCTATGGCAAAAAAGCGAGAGCTACGAAGGCAAGATTGTTCTCGACAGGGATAACGAATATTCCGTTGAATTGCATACAGAAGATGGGTTCGAACGCTTATTAATTAAGAAAAAGAATTTGTTAACGGCTTTGGTGGGAGATACTGTCGAGGTTACGATTGTCGAGTTTTCGGGAACAAACGAGCGCGAGGCCATTGTGGAGAAAATAGTTGACAGGGCAAAACACAGGATTGTGGGCAAGCTGCAAATGGGTAATGGCTTTGCATTTGTTATTCCGGATGACAGGAAATTCAGAAAAGATTTATATGTTTCTGATAAGAATCTAAAAGGAGCGCTCAACGGAGATAAGGTTGTATGCGAGATAATCCTTTGGGAATACCAGGATATATCGCCGGAAGGAAAGATAATTGAGGTTCTTGGAAAAGCAGGAGACGTTAAAACTGAGTTCAAAGCGCTCATAAAAAAATACGGGCTTACAAAAATATTCCCCAAGAATGTAAAAGATGAATTGAAACGGCTTGAAGGAGAAAGTGATTTTGAGATTTCGGGCGCTGAGGTTAAGAAAAGAATGGATCTTCGCAAATACACAATTTTCACAATAGATCCTGTTGACGCGAAAGATTTTGATGATGCGGTTTCAATTGAATTAAAAGAAGACGGAACATACATACTTGGCGTGCATATTGCAGACGTGAGCCATTATGTTACAGAAGGCTCGGAACTTGACGGCGAGGCTTTGCATAGAGGAACAAGCGCTTATTTGATGAACGACGTAGTCCCCATGCTTCCTGAAAAGCTTTCAAATGATGTTTGTTCATTGAAAGAAGGAGTTGACAGGCTTACTTTTTCAGTGTTCATGGAAGTTACCCGGAAAGGCGATGTGAGCGATTACAAAATCACAAAGTCGGTTATAAACAGCAAAAAACGTTTTACATACGAGGAAGTTCAGAAAATAATTGATTCGCAGAAAGGAAAATTCTTAAAAGAGATCAATTTAATGAATGAGCTTCATAAAATTCTTTTTAAGAGAAGGCTAGAAGAGGGGAGCCTTGATTTTGAAACGCAGGAAGTTTCGTTTACAATAAATAAGGAAGGCGCTATTGAAAGTATTAAACCCAAAGAAAGGCTTGATTCAATGCGCTTGATAGAGGATTTTATGCTTCTTGCAAACAAGTGCATTTCGATATTCATAGAGCGGCAGGACCCAAAACCGCCGTTCGTATATAGAATTCACGATAAGCCGGATATTAAAAAGATACGCGAGCTATCCCAGTTTGTAAAACAATTCGGGATAAATCTCAACCCGGAGAGCAAGAAATCTATCCAGGAAATGCTGGAAGAAATAAAAGGAAAGCCGGAAGAATACCTGGTTAATGATATAACGATCCGATCAATGGCTAAAGCCATATATTCTGAGGAGAATATTGGACATTACGGATTGGGGTTTAAGCATTATACTCATTTTACGTCGCCTATAAGGCGCTATCCTGATTTGATTGTCCACAGAATCCTGTTTGAAGTACTTAATGGAATTTCACAGGATAGGATAAGCCATTACAGGGATGCGCTGCCGGGAATCTGCAAACAATCAACTGACATGGAAATAAATGCAGTGCAGGCTGAGCGCGATGCGATAAAAATTCTGCAAATTCAGTATCTTGAAAGCCATGTGGGAAATGAATTCTGGGGAATTATTTCGGGGGTTTCAGAGTACGGCGTTTATATTGAGATAACTGAAAATTTGATTGAAGGGATGGTGCGTCTGAAAGACTTAAACGACGATTATTATATTCTTGACGAAAAGAATTTTCAACTTGTCGGCCGCCACAGAAGAAAGAAATACAGGATTGGCGACAAAGTTAAAGTCAGGGTGCAAAGACTGGATAAAGAAAAAAAGTGGATAGATTTTGTAATAATTGGATAAGTAATAAATATATGTCACCTTATCCTACTCTTCTCATTTTAAGGAGATAGGTATCCCTGTGCTGCAACAAGCAGGCGATAGGGAGGGACGGGTTCAATACTATTTTTTCAGCAGATCTCTTATTTCAGTCAGTAACATAATTTCCGCAGGCGGAGGAGCCGCGACTTTCTCAACATTTCTTACAGCGTCAATTTTATTAATGATCTTTACAAGCATAAATATGCAGAACGCGATAATCAAAAAGTCAATCACTGACTGAATGAACATTCCGTAATTTAAAGATACTGCTTCAACCGGCTTCCCCGCTGCGTCCACAGTTGCGCCCTTTAGAATTATTTTTAGATCGGCAAAGCTAACGCCGCCCAAAATAAAACCAATTGGCGGCATTATAATATCCCCAACAACCGATGATACAATTTTTCCGAAAGCGCCGCCGATAATTACGCCCACGGCAAGGTCAATTACGTTTCCCCGGGCAATGAAGGTTTTGAAATCTTTAATTATACTCATCTTTTAACCTCTCTTAAAATATTCACATTTCAAAGATAAATTATAAACAAATATATCAATAATATGATAATTATTCTACAGGATGAATTGAAGAAATGTAAAGGATTAGCCTATTCCAGTTAAGCCTGTTTATAGTCTTTTTTTATAATTCAAAGATGAAAATGTTAAAGTATATTCAGTCCCGTTTTCGGAATTTAAACGTATTTGTCCATCCAGCTGGTTTACTAAAGTGTTTATTAATTGTAATCCCATTGATTCAGCGTTCTTAAAATTGACGGCGTTGTTAAAGCCAATCCCATTATCTTTAATATTCAGAACATATCTGTCATCTTCCGTTTTTTTGAAATCCAGTATAATTTCAGGTTTAATAATTCCTTTAAAAGCGTGTTTTATAGAGTTGGAAATAATTTCGTTTATGATGAGCCCGCATGGTAATGCTGTTTCCATATCCAATTCAATCTTATCGCTTATTACGCTGAATGATATTGAATCCTGATTTATTCCGTAAATATAGAACAGCTGCTGAGTTAATTGTTCAGCGTAGTTTTTGATATCTATTCTTGAAAGAAATTCCGATTGATAAAACTGTTTATGAATTATTGTCATTGCAATAACCCTGGTTCTCAGGTCTTTTAAAATATCGGTTATAAAAGGATCGCTTAATTTGTTTGTTTGAAGCTGCAGCAAGCTTGAAATTATCTGCAGGTTATTTTTAACCCTGTGATGTATTTCTTTAAGCAGCGTTTCTTTTTCTCTTAAAGAATTCCTTATCGATTCCTCGGATTTTTTACGTTCGGTTATGTCTCTTACTAATCCAAGAATTTCGTTTATCTTATCTCCTGTGTATAATGGGGTTATAAGAACTTCCCCGGTAAAATATTCGCCATTCTTGCACAAGAATCTGACTTCATTGGGTTTGGAAATATTTCCATCAAAAGTGTTTCTGAAATTCTGTTCAGCCTTAGCCATATCATCCGGGTGCACTAATCTCTTAAACTCTATTCCAATCCATTTTTTGGCGCTCCATCCCGTAATTTCTTCAAATGCGGAATTGAGCGATGTAAATTTTCCATCAACAGTAATTGTAGATATTATGTCCCTGGCAGATTCAATTAATGTTCCATACCTTTCTTCTGCTTTTTTTCTTTTTTCCTTTTGGGATGTTTCCTCTAGAGCCCTGTATATAGTAGGAAGAAGCCTTGTTAGCTTGTTTTTGAGCACGTAATCAGTTGCGCCCTGTTTCAAAGATTCAACGGCTACATCTTCGCCTAATGTTCCGGAAACGAATATAAATGGCGTGTCCGGTTGTATTGCAACTGACTTGCCCAGCGCTGAAAGTCCGTCATATGTTGGAAGGCTGTAGTCTGAAAGAATTATATCATATTTGGCAGAGAGCAGACATTTAATAAAATCTTTCTCATTTTCTACGCATTTGTAATCAAAACTGAACAGAGCTTCGTTCATGGTAGTGCAGATCAATTCGGCATCGTTACTATCATCTTCCAGGTGGAGAATTTTTATTGTATCCATATTTGTAAGTTATTTAGGCGGTTCATTCAAAAGCGCCCAAAATACGCCAAGGTGTTTAATAGCTTCGATAAATTTATCAAATTCAACCGGCTTAACAACATAAGCGTTTACGCCGTAAGAATAACTGCTTATGATATCAGATTCTTCCTTAGAGGAAGTTAATATTACTACCGGGATTTTTTTAAGGCTGTCGGTTTTTTTGATTTGCTCCAGAGCTTCCAAACCGCCGACTTTAGGAAGTTTTAAGTCAAGAAGAATTACAACCGGGTTTCCCGATTCCCTTGTTTTAAATTTTCCGCGTTTGAGAAGATAATCAAGCGCTTCTTCTCCGTCTTTTGCAATATCTATGAAATTTGCAATATTATGTTCCGCAAGAGCATCCATTGTAAGTTCAAGATCGTTCTCGTTATCTTCTACGACCAAAATTCTGTTGATATTATTGATTGCCATTAGTTTGTTATAATTAATTATTGGATATTGTAAAATAAAACGTTGCTCCCTTATTTGTCTCGCTAGCCGCCCAGATTCTGCCGCCGTGGCGGTTGACGATCCTTCTTACTGTTGCCAGTCCGATTCCGGTGCCTTCATATTCATTATCTCCATGCAGCCGCTGGAAAACTCCAAACAGTTTCGAGCTGTATTTCATATCAAATCCGGCTCCGTTATCTTTTACAAAAAAAACATTTTCCGCTCCATCTGCGTTCTGGCCTATTTCGATAATTCTGTTCTTTTTTTTGCTTGTATATTTTACAGCGTTAGATATTAAATTAGTAAAGACTATTTTTAATTGTAACGAGTCTGCGAAAACTTCATGCAGCTTGTCAATTTTCCATTCGATATTTTTGTCACCTTCAACGTCTTTGTTTTCTTCTATTATTTCATTTACAAGTGAGTTGAGATCCACATTCTTTTTTCTTAGTTCAGTTCTTCCAACACGTGAGAAATTCAGCAAATCATCTATCAGTCTTGCCATTTTATCAGCAGCAGCTGTAATTTTACCTACAAGCCTGTTGTCTTCCGGGTCGTTACTGTTGTTTAGTTTTTTCTGTAGTTTTTCGCCGAATCCCACTATGTGCCTGAGAGGGGCCCGCAGGTCATGCGAAACCGAATAGCTGAAAGACTCCAGTTCACTGTTGCTGCTTAATAACGCCTGGTTTAGATCCTTGAGGTTTTTCTCAGTATTTTTTCTGTCTGTAATATCCCTAATAGCCGCTGAAACACGAATGCCTTCTTCAGTTTCAAGCGGGGAAAGGCTGATCTCGACCGGGAATTTGGTCCCGTCTTTCCGTTCGCCAAATAGTTCAATTTCCATTAAACCGCCGATAATGTTTTCTAAGAAATCATCCCTGCGGTCTAAATATGCGTTTCTGAATTCGCCGGGCATCAAGAGTTCGACTTTCTGCCCAATTAATTCTTTTCTTGAGTAGCCAAAAAGTCTTTCAGATTCGGCGCTAACAAGTTCTATTTCTCCCTTTTCGTTCACTATTACAATTGCAACAGGCGCAGAATCCAGCAGGGCGATGAATCTTTGTTCCGCTCTTTTCCTGGCTGTAATGTCGGTTGAAATTCCGCAAATGGCGAATATCTTATTATTCGCGTCATATATAGGAAAGCGGAATGAAATGAACGTATGCTTCCCGCCAGCTGAAAACGATTCTTCTTCAAGTTCCAGCGCTTTACCGGATTTCATAACCGTTTCATTATTTTCATCAAATTTATCTGCAATTTCTTTTGAAAAGAAATCATGCGAGTTTTTTCCGATTGTTTGATTTGAGCTTTTCCCTAACAATATTTCAGCATGTTTGTTTGTCATTAAAAATCGACCGTCAAGATCCGTTAAATATATTGCTGTCGGCGAATAATCCACTATTGCCTGAAGCCAAGCTCTGCTTTCAGCGGCCGCATCTTCAGCTTTTTTTCTTTTTGATATATCGGTCATGGTAGCGCGGCTCCTGATAAACCTTCCTGAGCTGTCATATATTGCGGTCGCATTTAATAATACCGGAAATGTAGTGCCGTCTTTTCTTTTCAATTCATATTTTAGATCATTTGCCTTGCCTGTGCTTACAAACAACGCATAATTCGTTTCAAAGCGCTTGACATTTGAACTATCTGCCATCAAATCAGGGAACTTGATTTTGTCTACTAACTCGTATCTTTCATAACCAAGCCATTTCAGCTCTGTGTTGTTTATCTCAATTATTAAGCCGTTTCTGTCCAATGATTGGTATCCGCATGGCGCATTATTATACAAATCCATTCTAAGGTCATAGGCATTTCCCAGATTTGTTTCGCTGATAAGTAATTTGTTTTCTGCAGTCTTCCTGGAATTTATTTCTTTGCTAATAACAAAAATGGCAATCACAACAATTATTATTGCAATAAAAGTTGTTGACGGCAGTATAATGCTTGTTTCAGTCTTCGCTCTTTGAACTTCTATGTCATATTGGGCGATAAGATTTTCTTCCCGGAGTTTCATTTCGGCTATGTTATTTCTTATCGTATCCATAAGAACTTTGCCTTCATTTTTGGAAATTATTATTCCCAAAGCGCTATCAAATCCATATTGTCTTCTGGTATCGATTGTTTTACTTAATCTCTCTAATTTTAACTCTATGAGTGAATCCAAACGGCCGATGTTATCAATTCTCTCATTCAATTGCCCGAAGTATTTTCTTTCACTTTCAATTTTCCCCAAAGCATTGATGTAAGGTTCCAGATAGGCAGTGTCTCCCGTTAGAACATATCCCCTAACGCCTGTTTCGCCATCGGTTACAAGATCAAGAAGGTTTTCAAGATGAATCGTAACCTGGTGAGCCTGGCTTCTGTTTCCGGTAGATGTTATTAATTCAGAATTGATCTTGTAAGAGAAGAAGCCCGTCAACAATAGTACAACAAAGCCCAATAAAAGGCTAATTGTGATCTTCTTTTTTAGAGTTAGTTTCATTTATTGCAATCGTTAAGGCTGCCTGATATTCCGGCAGTCGATATAGTGAATGAAAACCAAACCGTACGTGAAAATTGAAAATTGAACGGAGAGTGTATCAGTCGTACTTCTGAAATTATAGGTATATATTAACTAATTAAGTAAAGGTTAATTTTGAAGCTAAAGTTTCAAAAAAATGTAAATCTAAGTTATTGTTAAATATGCCTTTAATAAAAATTTAAGGGGTCCACATCGATGGAGATGCGTTCATTTGAAGAGATTTTACGGCTGTTCAGATAATTCTCAAGTCCTTTCAATAAATGATCTGTCAGGATGTTTGATTCTGGGTGTCTTTTTATAGTTTTTATAATAAGATGATACCGGTATTTATTTTTGATTTTATATATCAGCGCCGGCGCGGGCACCATAATTTCTACACCGTATGAATTTTTATCATTAGATAAATGTTTCAATGTATCTTTTAAATTCAAATATATTTTAGATGCCAGCGAACCAGCTTTTGAGGCTTCGGGGCCGCTTACTTCAATTAAAGTCATCTTAGAAAACGGTGGGTAATTTAGTATTTTTTTGATTGAAATCTTCCTTGTTGATATTTCCTTTTCGAAAAACCCGCGGTAATCATGTTCTGAAATGTATTGAAAGATATAATGATCTTTGTGCATAGTTTGAATCACAACTTTTCCAAAATCGCTTGCTCTGCCCGAGCGTCCCGATACCTGTGCAAGCAGCTGGTAAGTTCTTTCGCTCGAGCGGAAATCAGGATTCATCAATCCTACATCTGCCGATATTACTCCAACTAAATAAACATTTGGAAAATCCAGACCTTTGGAAATCATCTGTGTTCCAATCAAAATATCAAACTCACTGTCGTGAAAGCTTTTCAGAATTTTTCTGTGAGCATCTTTGCCGCGAACCGTATCTGCATCCATCCTTCGTATTCTTGCTTTTGGGAAAAGTCTCTCTATTTCCTCTTCAACTTTTTCAGTGCCGGTTCCTTTTAGCATCAGATTTTGACTGCCGCATATCTCGCATTTTTCGGGCAGGCTCTCAACATGCCCGCAATAATGGCATCGCAGGTGATTCTTAATTTTATGATAAATAAGAGTGATATCACAGTTAACGCACATCTTCACATTGCCGCAATCCTGGCACTCGCTGTAAGCCGAGTATCCGCGCCGATTCTGAAGCAGTATAATAGATTGTTTCCTGTTCAGCGCTTCATCTATATAAGAAATCAGCTTAGACGATAAAAATCTCTGCTCGGGCGTTTCATATTTTACGAATTTGCTTGAAGATTTAAGCTCAGCCAGCATATCAACTATTTCAATCACCGGCTGTTTTGTTTTTAAAGCGCGGTGGGGGAGTTCAAGTAATTCATACTTACCGGATTTGTAGTTATAGAAGCTCTCAAGCGAAGGAGTAGCTGAACCGAGCACAACAACTGCATTGTTTAATTTTGCCCTGACAATAGCGGAGTCGCGAGCGTTATATTTAGGATTCTTCTCGGTTTGTTTATAGGATTGATCGTGTTCTTCATCAACAACTATAATACCGATATTTTTCAATGGGGCAAATAGCGCTGAGCGCGCGCCGATAACAATTTTAGTTTCCCCGCTTCTGATCTTTTTATACACATCGAACTTTTGTCCTTCAGAAAGCTTGCTGTGAATCACGCCGACAACATCCCCAAAATACACTCTGAATCTGTGTATTAACTGGGGCGTTAAAGAAATTTCTGGAACGAGAACGATCGCCGTTTTATCCTGTCCTGTTAAATTGTTTATAGCTTCAATGTAGACCTGCGTTTTCCCGCTGCCGGTCACGCCAAATAACAGAAAAGGCTTGAAAGTATTGTTATCAACAAAACTGTTAATTTTTTCGAGAACAGATTTTTGGTCTGAGTTAAGTTCTTTGATCTTCAGGTCCTCGCCGAATTCGTGTGATATATCCCGATTCACTTCTCTGAGTTCAACCGAAAGGAATTCGTTCTTAGCCAGAGTTTTAATTGCCGAAACTGAACCGCCGCTTTTTTTGATCAGCTCATTATGGGGAATCTCTCTTACGTCGTTTTCTATCAGGTATTTTAATGTATGTACCTGGCAATTTGAGCGGATCTTATTCTCCTGAATAAAAATGTTAAAGCTGGTTTCTGAATACTCTCTGAATTCATCAAGCAAATTGAATATAACAACTTTTTCGAATTTTGGCTTTGATCTTGCCGCGGATATGACATTTTCATCTGCCAGAATCCCTTTGCCGGTCAGCGCAGCAACAATGCTTCGCACATTTTTACTGTTAAGCTTATTTTCCAGTTGCTTTATTGTAAGCGGTTTTTTTGAAAGCGCATCAATTACATCATATTGAAGATCGGTGATCTTTTCATGTGATAAGTCCATGCCGGTGTTAATCTGATAAAGGATTTTCGATTCGATCATTGCGCCGCGCGGAAAAGCAGAAAATATAACCTCCCCAATGGGGCATATATAGTAGTTTGCCATCCACTTACAAAATTCCATCATCTCAGATGAAATAATAGGTTCAATATCAAGTACTTCTGTAATAGGTTTTGTGGATTTGAAAGCTGTTGTTTCGGGAAAGTCCATTACAACGCCCGTAACGGTTCTTTTGCCCAGCGGCGCCAGCACTCTTGACCCTGGCTTTATGATATCGAGGAAATCATTCGGGATGGAATAAGTGAAGAGCGAATCTACCGGAAGATTGAGCGCTATATTTGCGAATTTCCTGTCCATCAATTGTTAATATAACTATTACGGATACTAAAAAAGAAGGGACTGAAACATCTTCTGTCACAGTCCCTTTGAAAAAAATAATATTATTTAACC
>CAZMRG010000029.1:15762-29916 GCA_964568655.1 uncultured Ignavibacteriales bacterium
TTCGCGCCGGTGACCCTTTTCTTTCCGTGTTCATTCACCCCAAGCACTTCATCAAGCACAGTATCGGTAATCAATTTTATTTTAGGATTTTTCTCGGCTCTATCCAGCATGATCTTTGATGCGCGGAATTCTTCGCGCCTGTGAACGATTGAAACCTCTTTACCGAACTTGGTCAGGTAACTTGCTTCTTCCATTGCGGTATCGCCGCCGCCTATTACAATTATTCTTTGGTCCTTAAAAAAGAAACCATCGCAGGTTGCGCAGGCTGAAACTCCGTAGCCCATGTATTCATTTTCAGAATCAAGCCCAAGCAGCTTAGCTGAAGCCCCCGTTGCAATAATTACTGAATTGGCAAGATGCTCTTCCCCGCTAACCGAAATTTTAAACGGCGGTTTTGAAAAATCAACTTTTTCGACGATGTTAAACCGGCAATCTGCGCCAAAACGCTGCGCCTGTTTTCTCATGATGTCCATCAATTCCGGGCCCATGATGCCGTGTTCAAAACCCGGGTAATTTTCAACTTCTGTTGTAATTGTTAATTGTCCGCCCGGCTGCAATCCTTCAAATACGAGCGGTTTCAGATTTGCCCTGCCCGTGTAAAGCGCAGCAGTCAATCCTGCAGGGCCGGAACCTATGATAATTACATTGTGAATCATTTTATCAGTCATTTTATACCAGGATGTTTAGTTATTTGTATTTTTCTATTTTGTAAATAAGATCTTTATTGTCGGGTTCTTTTTTCAATGCTTCATTCCAGTTTTTCAGAGCGGTAACAATATCTCCCAGGGCTTCGTTTATGTCGCCCAGGTGTTCAAACAAAGTCGCATCGCCGCCAACCTTAATGGCTTTTTCGATGTAGTTCCTTGCGTTTTTGTAATCTTTCATTTTGAACAGCACCCAGCCGTAAGTATCAAGATATGAGGAATTATTCGGTTCTTTATCCAGGGACTTTCTTGACATTTCCTCAGCATCTTTAAGCCTTTTCTCTCTTTCGGCTAGATGGTACGCGTAATTATTCAGTATCAGCGCGTTATCAGGATAAAGCTTCACTGCGTCGTCATATATTCTCTCGCAATCGTTATCCATTTGCTCGTTATCATAGATCAATCCTAGATTTGAAATTACATTCAGGTCAGATGGCGTTATTTTGTAAGCCGCTTCCAGGTAGGGGAGCGCGTCTTTTTCTTTCCCCATTCTGTACAGAGTGTTTCCGGCAAAGTAGTTCAGCCTGAAATCCTGCGGGAATTTATCAACTCCCTTTCTGAATACTTCAAGCGCATCCGGAAAACGGTTTGCTTCATAATAGAAAAATCCCACCTGTACATATGCTTCGATTGAGGTATCGGCGCGAACCAATACATCTTTCATCTTCTGCTCTGCGAGGCCTACGTTATTCTCTTTTGCGTCTATTAATGCAAGATAATAATCAGGCATCCATTCATTTGGATAAGCATTTCTCAATGTAACCAGAATCGATCTTGCTACGTCTAAAGATTCTTTGTCTTCAGCCGAAGCTTCCAGAAACGCCGCGGCAATTCCTATCTTTGTCATGAAGTCAACGGTATCCCTGTCGATCATCTTCCCGTACTTTTCGAACGCTTCGTTATTTCTGTGCTGTCTGAAATATATCTTGATTGTTTCAGTCTGTACGTCTTTATTCTTCGGGTCGGTCTTTAAAATATCTTCATATATCTTAAGAGCGCTATCATAATCGGGGATCTTCAGATAAGCGGCAGCGGCCGAGAGCTTTAGCTGCATATCAGTCGGGTCAAGTGAAAGCAGCTTCTCTATTGTAGCGGCAACGTTTGCGTAATCTTTGTATCCTTCATAAATGTCAACCATCCTCTCAAGAACCGTTTCATCATATTGGTAGTTATCAGTGATCTTCTCGTAATATTTAATTGCGTCTGACGGCTGTTTTAGCGCCTCATATATCCTGCCAACATTATAAAGAATATTTATATCGTCCGGCTTTTTTTCGGAAACCTCTTTAAGATATATGAGAGCGTTTTTATAATCGTTAAATATAATATAGCAGTCAGCCACATTTTCCTCATAGCTGGCGTTATCAGGATCTTTCTTCAGAGCTTCCAGTCCGTTATCGAGAGCTTTTTGATATTGTGAAACATTATAATAGAGCTTAGAGAGAGTAAAATATATCCCGGCCGCCTTTTCGATCTTCAGAGCGGCTTCGTAACGGCTTATTGCAGCTATGTAATTATCCTGAAGTTCAAATGTTTTGCCTTCTATGAACAATTCAAGCGCTTTTGGATCGGCGGGCTTATCCTGAGCCCTCAATAATCCAAAAAACCCAAAAAAAACTGTAAAAATGAGGAAAATTCTTTTCATTGTAGAACTAAATATAAGTTTATCATTTTTTAATAACAAAGTAAAAAACCCTTCTTAAGTTCCAATTTGTACATTGGCTGCAATATTTACTCCTATAATTACCGGTTTGCGGTAAATTCTCCCGGTTTCTCATTTCTTAGTTTTTGGGTTTGATAAAAATAACATTTAGTTTAAATTCGGAAAAATTAAACCAAACCAAATGAGGACATTATTTTTTCCGGTTTTTCTATTAGTTATTATTGCCGCAGTTTCATATTCACAATGGGTTCCGAACTCAGCGGTAAATCTTAAAGTGTGCGATACAACGGGCTCGCAGGAGCTTGTAAAGATCTCGCCGACAACCGACGGCGGATGCTATATTTCCTGGTTCGATACGCGCGGGGGCAGCTACGCTGTATATTTACAGAGATTAGATGTTTCCGGCAATAAGCTTTTTGCTCCGGGCGGACTATTGATAAGCAATCATGCTCAGAATACTTCCCTGGTCGATTACGATATGACTACCGATGCTTCAAATAACGCCGTAATTTCTTTCACGGATGTGAGAAACGGCGGGATGATCAATCCGTTTGCCTATCTTATCAGCCCAACAGGGTCATTTTTGTGGGGACCGGACGGGGTAAATCTCAGCGATTCAGTGAACTCGTTTCAGCCTAATCCCAAAATAGTGGCAACTTCTGACGGGAATTACATTTTCACCTGGCGTTTAGGCTCAGGTCCGCAGAAAATAGCCATGCAGAAACTTAATGCAGCAGGGGTTAAACAATGGGGAACAAGCGAAATTTTATTTACCAGCGGCACAGGCGAGAATTATGACTGGTGCATGACCACAAAATCAGACAACGGGTCAATGATTTTGATGTGGTCAGGATACACAGGAAATTTTATTACAGCCGGAAATTATAAGATCTATACTCAGAAAATTTCATCAACAGGAACGCGGGTATGGAATGCAACGCAGGATACATTATACTCGCTTGGACATGTTAGCGGTTTTTACAATCCTCGCATATTCCCTGACGGGAACAACGGAGCTGTTTACTGCTGGCGCGATGACAGGAACCAAACCAGTTTATCAACAGGGTATATCCAAAGAGTAAACTCATCCGGCGTTTTTCAGTTTCCTGTAAACGGTTCGGCTGTTTCAACAAACTCTTCCGATAATCATTTTGATCCTGTTGCGGCATATGTTGCCGCTAACGGCGAGACCTATTCAATATTCCAGGAAACAAACAGCGGGCAAACAACCACAGGTATGTTTGGCCAGAGATTTTCAGCTACAGGCACGAGGTTATGGCCCGATGCAGGAATGCCATTTATTCCGCTTGCAAATAATCAGCAATCCGCAATGTGGGTATATGCTAAAGATACTAACGTAATATTTTCTTATGAAGAGCAGATCTTCGGTAGCAATAATTATCTGGTTAAGGCGTTTCGCACCGGTCCTTCAGGAGTACTTAGCTGGGGCGGAAGCATACTTACAGTAAGCAGCGTTTTGAGCGCAAAGGTCAGGATGAACGCAACCATTAATCAAAACGGCATGAGCATGTTCTGCTGGGCTGATAACAGGCTGGATGCGAACGGAGTTTATGCGCAAAATTTAAATTATGACGGTTCAGGTTTGACAGGAATTCAGAATGCCGGAGGCGTTGTGCCTCAGCAATATTCACTTGCCCAAAATTATCCCAATCCGTTCAATCCCTCAACAAAGATTCGCTTTTCTATACCTGCGGGAATAGCAAATACTCCGGTCAAGCTGACCGTTTATGATATTCTTGGCAGTGAAGTTGCAACGCTGGTAAATTCAAATTTGAACCCGGGAAATTATGAAATCAATTGGGATGCGGCTAATTATTCAAGCGGAGTTTATTTCTACAAACTGACAAGCGGCGAATATTCTAAAACTAATAAAATGACGCTTGTAAAATAATCATATTAATACCATGAGAAAAATATTGTTAATTGCTGTAATTCTCTTTTTACATAGACCTCTTTTTACTCAATATGCCGTTACAAATTCGCCGGGCTTTGGAACGCCTGATGTAATGGGTTTTGTGAATACTTTAGAAACTGATATCAACGGCAATCACTATCCAAAAATTATGAATATTGATTCGTTCCCAACATTTAACGGGTATCCTAAGAATGTGAGCGGGGAATCGTTTGAAGGCGGAATTTATTGCCAAATGGATAATGATTCCGCGCTTGAAATTGTTTACGGCGTGGGGAATTTTGTTTATGCATGGAAGCTTGACGGCTCCAATGTTCCCGGATGGCCTGTTTCACTTTCTTATACTGCTGAAGGAGCGCCTGCTTTTGGCGACATTGACGGCGACGGGCAGCCTGACATCGTAATTAACTCAAGAAACTTTACCAGTACGGCCGGGGCTATATACGCTTTTCATAAAAACGGAACTCCGGTTACTGGGTTTCCTATAGTCAATGGAGCGCCGACGAGAACGGTTGTGCTTGCCGATCTGGATAATAACGGCAGGATGGAAATAATTACAAATAAACGCCTATCAGGTTCAGGTGAAATTTCTGTTTACAAGGGCGACGGAACCATTTATCCGGGATGGCCAAAAACAATCGATCATGTTCCCGCTTCCAGCGCTGCTGTCGGGGATATTACAGGCGATGGTGTGCCCGAAATTATTGGCGAATCATACAACAGTCTCTATGCATTTGATAAAAACGGAAATGTCTTGCCCGGCTTTCCATACACTATGCCGGGAGGCGAAAAGAACTCGTATTCATCGCCGGTACTTGTTGATTTAAACGGTGACGGGACAAGAGAAATAATTTTTGGGACGCATAATACTACAACAGGCGCAGGCAAAATATTTATTCTGGATCATACAGGAGCGGTATTAACGAACTGGCCTAAACAAACTTCTGAATGGGTTTATGGCCCTGTTACACCCGGGTACATCGATGGCGATAACGTGCTGGATATTCTTGTCGGAGACCAGGTTGGCAGCGGAACGCCGGCAGATTATATTTATGGCTGGAATAAAGACGGGACTGTCTTAACAGGATTTCCAATTGGCCCTATATTTGCCGTTAATAACCAGATTTCAGTAGGAGATATTGACGGAGATAACCAATACGAGCTTATTGTGGATGACAATTCTGCCGATGGTCAGGGAAGGGGCAAATATCTTGCTTTTAACACAGACGGCACGGCTGTTTCAGGCTGGCCTCAGTATACTCTTGGAGCGACATTTTACAACATGCCATGTTTAGCCGATTTAAACAGAGACGGGCATCTTGATATAGTTGGCGCTTCATTTTCAACCCCCACGTCTAATGTTTATATATGGAACACGGGAATTAATTATAATCCTTCTAAGATTATCAATCCAATGTGGCAATTTAATACGCGCCATAACGGCGTATGGGGTGATAATGAACTTACAGGAATAAAACAGATCAGCAATGAATTACCAAGGCAGTTTAATTTACAGCAGAATTATCCAAATCCGTTTAATCCATCTACTAAGATACGGTTTGCGATACCGTCAGGAATGTCAAATACTTTAGTAAAGCTCATTGTATATGATATTCTTGGAAGGGAAGTTGCAACGCTTGTAAATTCTAATTTGAATCCCGGAAATTATGAAGTTAACTGGGATGGGTCAAACTATTCCAGCGGAGTTTATTTCTATAAACTACAGGCAGCTGATTTTTCTGAAATTAAGAAAATGTCGCTGGTTAAATAATCGTTGTTCGTTGATTTTTTTACAATGAAAAGCAGGCTTAAAGAGCCTGCTTTTTTATACAGCGGTAAAACAACAGTTAAAAATTTTAAAAATCCATTCTTATCCCGGCATTATAATTTCTGTTTGGCGCCTGAGTTCTTTCAAGTTCCTGGTATGATTCATTAAGCATATTATTGACCGCGACAAATATAGAAGTGTTCTTAAGTATTTGTTTGCTAAGTTTCATATCGAGTATAAAATACGCTTTTGGCTCTTCAAATTTATAGAACAGGTCTTTATCAACTTTGCTCAGATATTTACCGGAAATATCATAGCTGAATCCAAGATAATTAATATCTGCAGAAAACGATAGATTGTGCTTTGGCTTATATGGTAAATAATCATCAGTACGATTAGCGGATAGATCGCGCGCATCAACAAAACTGTAACTCACATTAAATCCGTATCCAAATTGTTTATTGAACATATTGAAATGAGAATTGTAGTCCAGGAATACTTCGAATCCTTTGATCTGTGATTTGGCAATATTCTGCACCTGGAACGGCCCGTTAATCCCGGTTCCTATATTAACATACTGAATAAGGTTATTATATTCATTTATGTAAGCTGATACATCAAAGGTAAACCTCTTTTCATATTGTTTTCTGAATCCGAACTCCAAAGACACCATTTCTTCCGGTCTCAGGTTGGGATTAAAAACAAAGTCAAAACCGCCGAAAAGCTCTTTCTTGAAATAAAGCTCGGCAATAGAAGGCGCGCGGAAGGCTCTGCCAACAAGCGCCCGGAATGAAATATCTTTAAACACTCCGCTGTTAATAATAGGGGAATATAGAAAAGATATTTTCGGGCTCACCTGGGTAAAATGATTACCGCCTACAAATGCGTTATGGTCAATCCTTGAGCCTAAAGTTGTGGAAAGTATGGAAACGCCGTTATTATCAGTCACTATCATATGCTGGTCCTGAACAAATGCCGCAAGGTTGTTTACCTGCTGGTCGCCGTACAATATGGACGCAGGACTGGACCGTACCACGTTCCATTGCAGGTCTATACCTGATATCATATAATTTCTTTTGCTGATCTGGTAGTCAAACTGCGATATGTTTCCGAAATTATATGATTTAATAGTTGTTTCAAGCGCTTGCCCGGGGGGAGCGTATTGAACTGATACAGTGTTGTTAGGATTATAATATGATAAACTGCTGAGAGAATAATAATAAAATCTGGAGGTGTATTTCGTTTTCGTAGAAGGAAAAGCCGTGTAAAATACATCAACACTTGAGGTTTCTTTTTTTATTCTGTCGCCCAGATAAGAAGGTGAAACCTCATATGGCTGGGCATATGCCCCAACGTCTTTTCTCCAGTAATGCGGAAATGCGCCGTTTGACTTTGTATATTGAAGCGTAACCTCAAGGTCTCTGTTAGTTAATACATTATACATTAGTTTTGCAAGCCCGCTATAAAATTCGTAATCAGTTTGCTGGGCATGCCCGTCATTTTGATTATAATTGAAATTAAGAAGGTAAGCCAGGTTTTTGTAAGTATTACTGTGAATAACATCGATCCCTTTAAAGGATAACAGTTTATTTGTGAATTTAAGACTATCATTCAGTTTTTCATAAAAACCATAATTCAAATTAACTGAGGTATATGGTTTATAAGTGGGTTTCTTAGTAATAACATTTACAACGCCGCCTATTGCGCTTGAACCATACAACGAAGAAAATGCCCCTTTGACTACTTCGGTCCTGTCAATTATTGATAGAGGTATCAAAGACCACAAGGCGCCTTTTGAATCTCCCGTTAATGACGGCCTGCCATCAAGCAGCAGCAGCACCCTGTTGCCAATGCCGCCTCCGGCAACGTCTGAGGAGCCCCTGATAGATAAGCCCTGAACATTTATTCCGCTGGTTCTGAAAACGGTAACGCCTTCTATTCTGTCAAGTACATTATCAAAAGTAAGCATGTTGCGTTTTTTGATATCATCAGAGGTAACAATTGAAATCGAAGACGGAGTCTGTTTTAAAGTAAGTTCGGTTTTTGTTGCGGTAACGTTTATTCTGTCAATCTCAATATCAACGGGGGTTAGGAAAACGTTAATAGAAGTTGTTTTTCCCGGTGTTACGCGTACTTCATTTAAAACGAGTTTTTTATAACCAAGTCGTGATATGGTGACTTTATAAATAGCTTCATCCAGGTTATAAACTTCGAACTTTCCTAAAACATCGGAATATGTTTCAGCAATTAATTCATTGTTAAGTCCGGAACTTTCGATCCTGATCTTTGCATTATTTACCGCTCCGTCATCCGCAGAGTCAATAACACTTCCCTTTAAAACCCCTTTGATATCTTCAGCATATGTAAAACCGGATAGATAAAATAAATATATGAATGCTAAAAAAAGGGCTTCTAAAAATACGACTCTCTTAAATTTTATTGTGAATACTGACAATTTATTAAAATTTATATCCTTTTGCTGTATCTGCCCATGAAAGGAAATTAATATTTGCTAGTCCTTGCGCTGAAGGTATGGTATCACGTTTTGGACTTGAGAACCAGCAAGATGAACTTGTATCACATCCATGAATTCCAAGTATGTAATTAGTAGAATCAGAATAAGGAAGTTTTGTATAGGCTGTAACAAGTACATAATTTCCGCCTCCGGTTAATCCCACTATGTTGTAAGTAGCGCTATAAGTATTATTTGACTTAGTCAATTTAAGCGAGTCAGTTCCATTAGGAGGGCCAACTGGCGGCCATGTAGCAAACGCAGATATACTATAATATCCACATAATGCGCATTGAACTCTGTTTGTATCTGCAAAAGTTATTGTGCCGCTTATTGTGCCGGCGGCCGGTCCTGTGGTTGAGTTAGTTGTTGTGTCGCTTCCGCAGTTATATATAAGGATAGTGGCGACGGTAAAAATTACTAATAAAAATCCATTCAGCTTTACTGATTTTTTCATATTTCCTTCCTTTGGTTAAAAGAATTTATTTTTTTATAACGTTACAAATATAAAATGACACTCCGGTTCAAAAAATGATTTTGGTCATGTTTTGATAAGATTTTTGTCATGTTTGGATTAAATATATAATTTTATTGTAAATCGGCTTATTTGAACTTCAGAAATGCGATCAATGCGGGAATTAAAAGCCAGAGAAGTCCTTTAACGAGGAATATCAAGAATCCAACAATACCTAAAGACTTAAGCCATACTTTGACCTTGCCTGAAACCACTACCTTGCGATAACTTTATATGTTCTGAAAGAAGAGTTCATTGGAGGCTCTTCTCCTTTTTCTTTTGCCGTTTTAATATCTTCAAAACCGCGCTTATGTCCTTCAAGGAATTCCGGCGATTTTGTCCACGTTTTGAAATTTTCTTCGCTATTCCAATAGCTGATAATAAGGTATTTGTCATCATCTTCGTTGGGCTTTAAAACTTCCATATCAACAAATCCGGGCAGCTTATCGATTGCATGCGCGCGTGATGAAAATAACTGTTCGAATCTCTCTTTGTAATGCGGTTTACAGCTTATATAATTAATTGCTACAAAATTCTTTGAATTGTTCTCAGCCATAATATGAATATTTAATTTAAGTTTCACCAATATAGCAGTTTATATAGGACTAATCAAGTCCTATATAAGGCAGAATTAAAACCTGTAAGTGTATTACAGGTTTTAAAACGCTTAGTACCCGAAAATATCTTCCAGGCTTAATTTTGATACATTGCCGTAAGTCCCGAGAGTATTCATATCTATCTTACTTTCGTCGCCTAGAACAAGAATAGTATATTTTCTTCCCTTAACTACGCTTTCCTGAAAAGCTTTTACGTCGCTCAGGGAAATATCAGGAATTTTATCGTAAATTGTTTTTCTAACATCATAATCCAGCCCAAGTTTCTTCGCGTTCAGATAATCAAATAATATGCTTGAGCGTGTAACCCTCGATGACTGCATTTGCTGCTTCAGGCTGTTCTTTGCTGCATCATATGAGTTCTCTGATTCAGGCATATCGTTTAATAACCCGAGCATACCATTCATTGCTTCCGGCAGCTTATCTGCCTGTGTGCCGATATATGACAGCACGTAATGAGAATTTTCTTTTCTTCTTGGTTTGGTATAACTTGAAAATACGTCGTACGCCAAAGCTTTAGATTCCCTCATTTCCTGGAAAACTATTCCTGACATGCCGCTGCCAAAATACTCGTTGTACATTGATATAACAGGAAGCTTTTCAACGTTATAAGGCTCTACTTTTGACAGGAAAATGATCTGCGCCTGTACCATTCCGCTGTAATTAACAAAGAATACTTTATTATCATCAGTCGGAAGTTCAGGAAATTTTACCGGTTCAGGAAGCGAGTTCAGTTCATTTGTCGTTACATGTTTTTCATTAAGTATGTTTGCCAGGTTCTCTGAATTCTTTGGGCCGTAATATAAAACCTCGTGTTTATATTTCAGAATATTCTTTAGTATGCTGATAAGTTCATCCGGCTGAATCGCTTTCAGCTCAGCTTCTGAAAGTATGTTGGTAAACGGCGATTTAGGCCCGTACTTGGCATAGTTAAACATGCCGTTCCAAAAGATCTTATCCTGCGATGTTTTGTCATCGGTCCTTACTTTCAGTATATCATTCACAAGATTATCAAGAGCTTCTTTATTCGGCTGCGCATCTTTAAGAAAATTCTCAAACAGGTCCAAGCCCTTTTCAAAGTTGTTATCCAGTCCGCTTAAGCTTACATAGATCTGATCTTCGGAACTGGAGACAGAAAATGAACATGCTAATTTATAGAATTCCTGTTTAAGCTCTGCAGGTGTGTACTTGGATGTTCCCAGGTAGTCAAGGTAACTGATTGCCAGCGCCAGCTTCTTATCGTTATTTGAGCCTATATCAAGAACATAATACAGGTCAAACAGATCATTCTCAGTGTTCTCTTTGTAATAAACAGGAACGTCGTTTTTCAAACTTAGGGTCTTGATATCATTTGCATAGTCTACAAACCGGGGCTTAATTTCCGGCGCAGGCGTGTTGACAATATTCTTAAGAAAATCAGATTGCGCCTGCCTGTTCACCGATACAGGAGTAATTTCCGGTTTATCAACTTTTTCAACCGGCTTTGGGGTTCCCTGTCTTTTGTATACGGCAACATAATTATCGCTGAAATATTTATTAGCAAAATCTACCACATCCTGCTTTGTGATCCCGGATAGCCTGTTTAACCTGTTTACGTAATCATCCCATGGAACAAAATGCACAAACGCTTCCACAAATGCGCCGGCCCTGCTCCTGTTCGATTCAAACGATTTTATTTCAGATAGTTTGAGGTTATCTATTATTGCCGGGATCTGCCAGTCAGGGAAATTTCCCTTTTTCATTTCTTCAACCTGGGCGAGCAGCAGGTCTTTCACTTCTTCAAGCTTTTGTCCTTCGCGCGGTTTGCCGTTAATGATGAACGCGGAATAGTCTTTCATAACCATTGAAAACGCATTTGCTGAAAGAACTTTCTGAGTTTGAACCAAATTCAGATCCATCAATCCCGCCGTGCCGCTTGAAAGAAGCTCGCTTATCACAGTAAGCATATCCGCTTCTTTTGTATTATCGCCGGGGAACCTGTATGCTATATTAAGTTCTTCCGATTCGGGCCCAACAACTTCTTTTATTACAGGAGATGTTATCGGTTTTTCTACCGGCGGCGTATAAACCGGAACGGTTTTTGATTCGCGTGAACCCCATTTTTCATCAATTATCCTGATCGTTTCATCAGGATCCAGATCGCCCGATAAACAAATAGCCATGTTGTTCGGCACATAGTAAGTGTGATAATATTCCAGAACTTTTTTGATTGACGGGTTTTTAAGGTTCTCAATGGTTCCTATTGTGGTTTGAGTTCCGTATTGATGAGTTGGAAACAGGCTGGCAAGCATCGCTTCCCAGACTTTTGTTCCGTCTTCATCAAGTCCTATGTTTTTTTCTTCATAAACCGCTTCGAGCTCGGTGTGAAACAGCCTCATAACCGGGTTCCTGTATCGTTCAGCTTCGATGGTCAGCCATTTTTCAATCTGGTTCGAAGGAATGTCATTCACAAAAACCGTTTGTTCAACCCATGTATAGGCATTTGTGCCCTTTGCGCCAATTGAGGCAAGCATTTTATCATATTCGTTTGCAATTGCATATTTAGACGCTTCGCCGGAAACGCTATCGATCTTGTGATAAATTTCTTTTCTTTTATCTTTATCTTTTGTTTTTCTGTATGTTTCATATAAATTAATTATCTCGTCAATTAACGGCTTTTCTTTGGAATAATCCATTGTTCCGAATTTATCCGTCCCCTTAAAAAGCATATGTTCCAGGTAATGCGCCAGGCCGGTTGTTTCAGCGGGATCATATTTGCTGCCTGCTCTAACCGCGATGAAAGTCTGAATTCTCGGTTCTTCTTTATTTACAGTCAGGTATACAGTAAGTCCGTTATCAAGCTTATAAACACGTGCTTTCAGCGGGTCCCCGTCAACCGTGGTATATGTATATTTGCCTTCAGTATGAGTTTGGACCTGTGCGTTTAAAGAAGTCTGAATTGTTAAGAAGAGGGCGACAAGGCACAGGAAAAACCCGCGCGTGAGCTTTTTATAAGTAAGCATAGAATTGAGTTATGTAATAATTGCTAAGAAATCTATTTTGTGATCGAGGTTGTATATAATACGTTCCCGGAGTAATCTGTAAACGTAGCTTTAAATTCGCCTGAAGAAAGATCTATTCCCAAAAACCCCGGAGTCTTGGGAGCGAAAAATGATGTATATTTTGTTCCCTCACAGTTGCGCGGTTCAGAACCTGCGCCTGACACAAAGTAGTTAATACCTTTTCTTTTCAAATGCTGCATATCATGATCATGCCCGCAAAGGTACGCGTCTACTTTATTCTTCACAAAAATCGGTTCTACTTCCTGCTGCATTTCAATTTGCCCGCCATGATATCCACCCGATATTACAGGATGGTGTCCGCAAACAATTTTCCATTTGGCGGGCGTTGCGCTAAGCACGCTATCCATCCAATTGTATTGGATCTTGCTGTCTATTTTCGTCACATCTTCGCTGAACTGAGTTTTCGACTCATCATCGGATTTGCAGATAGGACTGGTATCCATAATTACAAACAGAACTATAGAACCGTCATCGAGCTTCTTTGTAAAAGAAAAATACCTGGATGGCATGACCCAGCGGGAGCTTGTAGCAGAATAGTCTATTTGAGCCTGCACGTTACCGTGATAATCATGATTGCCTAAAGCTGCATACCAGGGGACCTGAAGATAAGACGAAGTATACACATCTTCAAATGAAATTTTCCACAGCGGATCATCTGTTGATGCGACTCCGTTCTCGTAAAAGTTATCGCCCAGGGAAATTACAAAATTCGCTTTGTTATCCATCGCCCAGGTTGACATTTGTGCAGCGACCAGTAGTTGATTTTCTGATCCCTGCCTGCCCCAATCGCCGATTGCAATAAAAGATATTTTTTCCTGCGAGAATGAACTGCCAATCCCGGCAAAAAGAATCAATAAAAGAATGTTTCTTTTAAATATTATCAATTAATCGCCCGCGTCCTTAATAAATTCGGTGAGTTGTATCAGCCCAACCCAGAAAATTTATATTCTGGATGCCGTTATTGGAGCTTATAGTCACCATATTAGGACTGGTAGGACAATTAGAATACTGAACATGTATTGTGTCGCAGCCATATATTCCAAGAACAGGCGCGTTCAAAACGCTGTATAAACCGAAGTAGATGAAAGCCACTACATAATTTCCGTTTGGCAGGTTTGCGATTGTGTATGTCCCATAGTATGTATTCCCTGAATGAAAAATCTGTACTGAATCTGTTTCAACAGGTCCGTAAAATTCCGGGGGCCATTGGGGATAAGCCCCGACAAAGTAACGGTTTGTTCCCGGTACGAAATTTGTATCAACAAAAGTAATTTGACCGCTGATGCTGTTAGGCCTTGGGCCGGCAACAGTCGTAAATGAAAATGCAGCCGAATATGGGCCGATGCTTATGCCATTAGAATTTGACGCGTTCACTCTCCAGAAA
>CAZMRG010000030.1:0-8592 GCA_964568655.1 uncultured Ignavibacteriales bacterium
TATTGGAACCCGTTTCCTGATAAAAATCGCGAAGCTCGCCAAAGGCATCGTTTAAAGTCGCAATCCTGTTCTTATTTATATCGTTATACTCTTTTTCAACTTTTCCAATAATAACCTCGGGATTAATAATTTGGTACTTTAAAGTAGTATTGGTTTCAATCTCGTTGCAATACCCCTTTTTTGCAAATGCCTTTAAGGTATCGTAGATCGAATTCCGGATCAGCTTTGCCTCAGAAGCAATTTCAGTTGCGCTCAAAGGAATGCCTTTCATGAGTACGATAAATATCTTTGCTTCGTATTCTTTGAATCCGATTGATTTGAACTTCTCTATTATTTCTGTCTTATTCAATAATCTGTAGTACTTATAAAGTACGGCAAATATATAGCGCTGATTTCACTTTGTCAATAGCCAATCCAGCGCTCAGATTAATAAAAAAGAAAAACCTGCCAAAATTGCAGGTTTTTTATAAAATTAAGCTATTCTGACCAGGCTAAATTGTGCTTAACACCCTCTCTGCCAGAAAAAACCTTCGCTTTGAGTATATATCGTAAGTTGGTTTCTTCCTGACAATTCTTTCAAGGGCGGGCGAAGCATATCTCAATTCCTCTTTCGCGGCCGGGAGATCGATACCTGATAAAGCAAGCACAGTATAATAAAATGGAAACGATTTCCACTTTCCTTTTCCGTCACGCTTCGAGTTAAGATACTTTAGTCCGGAATTAAGAAGCTTTCTATTCTTTTCAACGCCTTCTGCAGACAAGTTTCGCCAATAAGCTACCGAGCATTTACTGCAGCAATATGTTCCTTCCGGGTAATTGTTTTTTGAAAATCTTTTGATAGCCATCTTCAGGCCATTGGTTGCTTTGGTAATTGCACCAACAACCGCTTTATCTTTTACTCCGAGCATGTATAATGTACGCAATGATTCCTCTCCAAGAAAATGACCCACTCCGGCCCGTGATGAAATTAATTCACCAGTGAAAAGCCTGATTCCATTATAATCAGAAATTGTGGGACCGAACATATACCAATATGATCCCGGCAAACCCTGCCGTGAAGCAATCCATTCGGATGCTTTTTTCTTCTCCGGCGCGGATAATTTCTTTCCGTCGAAGAAAACTTGATTCAGGTTATCTAAAGTAATTGACAGACTGGATTTATTTATTATCTTCATGTTCGACCTCACCCCCCACCCCCCTCTCCATGTGGAGAGGGGGTGTCCAATCGGACTGGGGAAAGAAATTAATTTATTATTTTTCTATTTCAAAAACTTTTTCTTTATATGATTCGCCGCTCACTAATGATATAGATGATTTCGGAATTTTAAGATGTTTTGAAAGAAGCTCGATTACTTTCTTATTCGCTTTACCTTTTTCAGGCGGGACGGATACTTTAACTTCAAAATTATCTTTAGCTATTTCAATAACTTCATTGCTTCGTGAATTGGGCTTAACTTTTACTTTTATACGCACAGGTTACGACGGAATTATTGCTGCTAAAAATTAGTTGTAATTATAAATAAATTTAACTTAAATTAGCAAAGACATACAAATAATAAAATATGAAAAGACTTCAACAAAATAGAACTTCTTTTTTTGGGGTTAAAATGTAGATTCCCGCCTGCCTGCAGCAGGCAGGCTTTCGCGGGAATGGAATCAGAACTTAAATTAGTTAAAATTTACAGGAGAATAGTAATGTTACTTAAGAAAACAGCCGGAATTTTAATGATTTTAGCATTTGTGGCAGCTATGGGATGCGGAAAGACAGATAATAAAACAACAACGGAAAACAAGGACCAGAAACAGAATTTACAGGTAACGCAGGTGAGCGGAAAAGAGAAGTCGGTTGTGATACAATGCTCAGGTATGACATGTGAGGGATGCAAACAGACAATTGAAAACAAAGTGAAGAAAATTGACGGCATTAAAGCTGTGAACGCAGATTTTAATACTAACATAGTAAAAGCTACTTTTGACGACGGCAAAACAAATTTAGATGCGATCAAATCTGCAATTGTTTCGGCAGGATACGGCGTTGAAAGTGTAAAGGAATAAATTAAGGTAACTATATAGCATTTTATAAACTGCTATATAGTTACCTAAATTAATTATACATGTCCCAAACTGGAGTTTGGGACACAGAATAAAGTTGACCCTTCGGCTTCGCTCAGGGTTAATAAAAAAGGCGGACTTTCATCCGCCTTAATTCATTTTAGTATAACGTATCATCGTTTTATCTTCGCATCACACATACACTTTAATTATGCGCTTGCCGGCGCTTCATCTGATTTACCCGCAACTTTTTTCTTTCTTTTAAAGCGCGCCATAAAATCATCAACCGCCGCGAAAATACATGGTATAACCACAAGCGTTAAAAATGTCGCAACCGAAAGTCCGAAGATAATTGCAACACCCATAGGGCGCCAGAATGCAGTGTTCTCGCCGCCGATCACCCAGCTGAACGAACGCCAGTCAAAATCTATGCCTGTTGTTAACGGTACAAGGCCCAGTATAGTCGCCGCCGCCGTTAAAAATACAGGGCGCAGCCTGATGACGCCGGCTTTTACAAGCGATTCATCACGGGGCATGCCGCTCTTTTGCAGAACTTTCTGGAAGTCAAGAAGCACAATTGCATTACGCACAACAATTCCGCCAAGCGAAATAACGCCGATACCCGTCATAATAATTCCAAACGGAGTGCTGGTTATAAGGAGTCCTGCGAATACGCCGATAAGAGAAAGCATAACCGAGAACATAATAATGAGCGGCGTCCTGAGCGAATTGAATTCCATCACCATGAACATGAATATCAGCAACAGGCTCATCATAAACGCTTTACCAAGGAATGCTGATGATTCCTGCTGGTCCTTTGATTCGCCGGTGTATATAATATTGTATCCGTCAGGGAGCTTATAGTTTGCAAGTCTTTGCTTAACGTCATTAAGCACATCGTTACCGAGCCTTCCTTCTGCGTTTGCAGAAACCGTTACCACGCGTTTTTGGTCTTTACGGTTAATTGCCTCTATACCTCCGGCAAAGTCTATCTTTGCAACGGAGCTGAGCGGAATGCTTTTCCCGTCTTTGTTTACCACATATAAATTTTCAACCGACGGAATATTATCTCTCTGCTTGCGGTCAAGTCTTACGGTAATATCATATTCATCTTCGCCTACCCTGAACTTGCTTGCAGCCGTTCCGTTAATTGCAGTTCTTATTGTTCCGGCAATCGATGCAGTGCTTAACTTATTCAGCGCCGCCTGTTCCCTGTCAACGGTAATTTTTATTTCCGGTCTTGATTCATTAAAGTTATCCGTAAGATCTTTTAAGCCTGGGATGTCTTTGATCTTCTCCTGTATGTCTTGTGAGAGATGCCCGAGCTTAACAAAATCATCGCCTGAGATTTCAATGTTCACAGGCGGGCCAGTCGGCGGGCCACCCGATTGTTTCTGGATCTGAACCGTTCCGCCGGGAAGGTCTTCGACAGCGGCGCGGATATCTTCTAACGTCTTAAATGAACTCTGCTGGCGCATGTCTTTATCATGGAAATTCAGAGTTATTGTGCTCTTATTCGACACTGTCGAACCCGCATCGTTCATATTGTTTGAAGTGCCCACATTGCCGATGTAATATTCTAAATCCTTATATGGCGGCAGCTTCTCTTCTATTTTTTTCGAAACCTCGTTTGTTCTTTCAACGGTTGTGCCGCTTGGCATAACAATATTAATGAATGCCTGGCGCGGCTCGACGTTCGGGAAAAACTCAACGCCGTTATTATATTTGCCGTAGATAATGAACATTACAATAAGCAAACCAACGGTAGAACCGATTACTTTTTTTCTGTTTCTCAGGCTGTAATGAAGAGCTCTTTCATATGATTTGATCATAACGCCGAAGAACTTCTCATCGAATTTTTCTATGAATCTCCCAACAGGCCTGAATTTGCGTTTAGCCTCTTTTTCTTTTTGCTTCTTCACGTTAATGAATACCGCAGCCTGCACGGGACTAATAACCATAGCTACAAACAGCGACGACAATAAGCACACGATCAGCGTAATGGGAAGATACTTCATGAAGTCGCCCACAATACCGGGGAAGAAGAGCAGCGGGAAGAACGATGAAATGATCGTCATTGTTGCTACAGATACCGGGAACGCTACTTCGCGCGGGCCCTCAAGCGCCGCTTCATAAGCATTCCATCCTTCTTTTTCCTGGAGACGGTATATGTTCTCCATCACCACAATGGCATCATCCACAATTATACCCAGCACCAGGATCAGGGTGAATAATACAACAATATTTAGCGTCACACCCATAACGCTGAGAACAATAAACGAAATTAAGAACGAGAGAGGAATAGAAGTCGCCGTAAGCAGCGCATTTCTAACTCCAAGGAAAAGGAATAAAATTGATACAACAAGCACAACGCCTGTGATGATCCCGTTTTCAAGTTCATGCACGGTATCCCTGATCTGCTTTGACTGGTCGCCCGTCAAAGCAATTTCAACTCCGGCCGGCATTTCTTTTTGTTCTTTGGCAACAAGGTCTTTTATTTCGTCGGCGATCCTTACTAAGTTTTCGCCGCTCTGCTTCTTGATAACAATTGTTACCGCATCCTGTCCATTGACTCTTGAAAAAGATTCCCTGTCTTTATAGCCGTAAATAACCTGCGCGACATCTTTGAGGTAAATAGATCTGTTATTCACGGTTTTAACCACAAGGTCGCCAAAATATGTCGGGTCCTCTACTTCACCCGGAACGCGGACAAGGTAGTTAAGATTTCCAATATCAACGCCGCCGCCCGGAATATTCATGTTTTCAGCAGCAATTGTGTTTTGCACATCGTTCAGGCTGAGTCCGTAATATTTTAATCTGTCGGCATCTACATTTATTTTGACTTCATGTTCCAGGCCGCCGACAACCTCAGCGCTTAACACGCCGTTCACGCCTTCGATTTTTTTCTTAAGATTATCGCTGATCTCCTTCAGCTTTGCAAGTCCGTAGTTACCTGAAATATTAATATAGAGCATCGGAAGCTCAGAGATATTTATTTCGGTGATTACAGGTTCCTTAATATCGGCGGGCATGTTTGTTTTGGCAATAGAGACTTTGTCTCTGACCTTTTGCATCGCATCGTCGATCTTAACGTTCGTATTGAATTCAATGATAACAGAAGAAAAG
This sequence comes from uncultured Ignavibacteriales bacterium, assembly GCA_964568655.1. Classification (GTDB taxonomy): domain Bacteria; phylum Bacteroidota; class Ignavibacteria; order Tepidaquicellales; family OLB5; genus CAWFKW01. Next base: position 5,179 of record CAZMRG010000030.1, read on the forward strand.
CTTTCGCGTGAAACAGATGTAATTGTTTTCACATCGCTGATCGCTTTCACTTCTTTTTCAATTTCCATCGTGACGAGCTTCTCTATTTCCTCGGGAGAAACGCCCACATAAACCGTCGAGACAAAAATATAAGGTATCTGGACCGATGGCGCTGATTCCCGGGGCAGCCCTATATACGAAACCACACCGGCAATAACTATTATCGCGGTGAATATGTATACTACAACTTTATTATCGACGAAAAGCTTAAAGAATTTCATATTTTAATTTGCGACTTGAACTTTTTCGTTATCTTTAACTGAAAGATATCCCTCTATGATTAGTTTATCTCCGGCATTAAGCCCGCTTTTTACAAGCACGTTATTGCCTTCCCTGCCGCCGATTGTTACGTCGCGTTTTTTGGCGACGTCGCCTTCAAGAACATATATAAATTTCTCTTCGCCGTAATCGATAAGCAGGTCCTGCGGGATCACTATTGCATCTGAATATTCGCTCTGAGATATCTCCACGCCGGCGTTCATTCCGGGCTTTAATATCCGGTCTTTGTTATTTATTGTAATTTCTATTTCAAAAGTTCTGCTGCCCTGGTCAAGCGCCGGCGCTAAATAGCTTATCTCACCGTCAAAATCAACTCCCGGCAATACATCTATCGAAACATTTACATGCTGCCCTTTTTTTATTTTTGAAACATAGCTCTCAGGCACGCCTGCAGATATCTTCACCCTTGAAATATCAAGAATGCTTAATATCGGAACGCCAGGCGCGGACATTTCGCCTTTGTTCATAAACTTATCGTCGATTACGCCGCTTATAGGGGCATGTACGCTAGAGGTTTTCATTTTTGTTCTGAGCACATCAAGCCCTCTTTCAGCCGCCTCAAGCTGCCATTTCGCATTAAGGTACGAAAGCTCCGTGGTCGCATTATCCTCATAAAGCTGTTTCTGCTTCTCATAATTCATACGGAGCAGCTCCACCTGTGCGAGGCTTTGGTTAAAAGTCGCCATATCCATATCATTTTTGAGCTGGACAATTGTTTCGCCTTTTGAAACGCGGCTGCCTTTATCCCTGGGAATGCTCATTATCAGCCCACCCATTTCCGAAGAAACCTTCGCGCTTGCGTAAGGCTTTACGGTTCCGTTAATCTTAAACTTGTCGCTGAATGAAGCAGGCTCAATAGTCTTAAACTTAACCAGCGTAAGTTTCTTCTCATCGGTCTTTTTTGTTTCGCTGTCGCCTTTTTTACTGCATGAGTAAAATAACAACGACGATATCAGAACGAGAGGAATAATTATTTTCAGTAGTTTCATTTTATATATCCTTTTTGCCCCCTGAGTTTTACTTTTCAAGTAGTTGTTCCAGATCGGTCCTGGCGTTCAGGTAATCGTATATAGCCTGAATATAAGCTAGCTTAACCTGGCTGACAGCAAGTTCGGCGTCAATTACGTCGATCTGGTTAAGCGCGCCGCTTTTGAAACTTGCTGTTGCGAGTTCAAGTCCGCGTTCGGCTTCATCAACTATTTTGCTTTGCGCCACGATTCTGCTCTTTGCTTCTTCAATATTAAGAAAAACGCTTTCAGTCTGTGTTTTTAGTTTTTCCTTAACATCGCGTATCTGCTCTTCAGTTTTCTTAACTTCAATAACCGATTGCTGCTTTTTATAAGTATTTGCGAATAGATTCAGGTCCCATGTCAATCCGATCCCTGCCAGATACGCATTGTAGTATCTGTATTTGAAGAAATTGCGTCCGTCATCTTCGTTGGCCTGAATACCCCATTCGCCGAACAGGTAAATTTTCGGCATGTAATTAGCTTCATCTACTCTTACCAATTCATCGTTTATCAACCTGCTCAAAGAAAGCTGCCTTATTGCTACATTTCTTTCTGAGATCTTGTAAATCAGGTTATCCATCGTGCCCCATACTTCGCTGCTATCATAAGTAAGGACGCCTTTAACGTCAATATCTTCCCTGTCTTTTAACCCAATTGTGTTTTTGAGAAATTTCTTCGCGACTTCAAGATTATTCTCGGATTTCTGCAAATCCGGTACAAGGGTTTCAGCTTTCACTTTGGCTCTTATATAATCATATTCAAGCGCTACTCCCGCTCTGTACCTTGCTTCAACAACTCTTAAGTTTTCGTTTGCATTATCAATACTCTGCTTATTAAGCTCAATAACTTCTTTTAAAAGCAAAACGTTCAGAAAAGCTTTTTTTACGTCCGCTTTTATCTGCGTTTCAACTTTGCTGACATTTTCTTCCTGAAGCTTTGAATAATATTCGGCAATGCGGATACCCGAAAAAACCGGCGTGCCTAATATCGGTATAGGCTCGGATACATCAACAGTATTTGTTACGCTGTTATCATTGCCCAGCGCAAAAGTCTGGCCGAATATCGAGATAACCTGCAGTTTGAAATTTCTTATGTATTTTGTATTAAGAGTGATGGTCGGCAGCAGGTTTTCACTATAGACCTCGGATACTTTCCTGTCAGCTTTATCTTTATCCAGTTTCGCTATCAGGTAATCGGAATTATTCTGCTTCGCGATCGTAATTGCATCGCTAAGAGAAAGCGCCCTGACATTCTGAGCAAAAACATCATGCTGCAATATTATCGCAAATAGTAATGAAATAACAAAGTATGCTATTTTCTTCATGAAATCTCTATTGTAATACATTTTCAAATTTCTTCTTGGAACTTGAATATTTTTCTCTGCCCTGTGGAGTTAAAAATCCGTTAAGAAAAATTTCGGCGGTAATCCTGAGCACATCCTGCATTGTGAACTTGGAGTTCATAATAAAATCGGCGTTGGTTACTCCTTCAATTGCGCCAACGTAAGCCGTGATAAGAACTATCGGCGGAATATTTTCAATCAGTTTTTCTTTTTTTCCCTGCTCAACTAATTTAGCCATGATCTGGTAAATCTTCTTTGCTCTTATATCCTCAAGTTTTTTCTGCAGGTGCGGCGCGTGAAGCCTAAGGTCCCGGAACCATGACTCGGAGCAGTTCATTGCGTTTTTCTTTATAGTATGCAGGATCATGACAAATTTTGTTATGCAGTCTTCATCAGAATCAACAATACTATTAAGTATAAGCTGGACTTTTCTGGTTCTCATTTCAAAAACTGATTCGAGAAGGCTTTCCTTCGAGGGGAAAAACTTATAAATAGTTTTTTTGCTTATCTGCATATCGCGCGCGATCTCATCCATCGAGGTCCGGTAAAAACCTTCCCTTATGAACTTGTCGTGTGTAAATTCCAGAATTTTGTCCTGTTCGCTGATTATTTCCTGCATCTTTAGTATGAAACTGTATGTTTTTAGGTATGTTGGAAACTTATTTCGTTTCTCAAGTTTCCAAAATAACTGATAATTCCCTTTAAGTCAAGGTAACTTATCATGATTTTATGACGATTTAGAAT
>CAZMRG010000030.1:8692-23303 GCA_964568655.1 uncultured Ignavibacteriales bacterium
CTTCTGCCCTTTGCTTTTTTCTTTTGCCTGATTTACATTTTCTTGTTTTCTTTCACAGTTGATTTTTCAGATACGTTATAGCTCTTCTTATATTCTACCAGGTCAATTTCGCATCCTTCGCCGATAATAACGTTATCGCCGCGCACAATTTTCGCTTTGGTTGATTCGAGCTCAATATCGTTTCCTTCGATAACTTCGGCAGAAAGTCTTTGTTTAAGGTCCCAGGAAGGGAAGATAGACTTGATCAATTTCCTCAGGGAAAAATCTCCTAATTTCACAGTGATATTATTTCCGCCAATTTCTTTTGCCCTGCATGAGCCGTTAAGCCTGATATTAATGTTATCTGCATTCAAAAGGCCAACAACCGAGAATCCCCCGTTTGAATCAAAAGTATCAGCGCTGCAGTCGCCTGAGACCCTCATGCCGCCTTTAAGATAAAGTTCATCTGAAGAAATATTTCCCGTAACGTTCATCGCGCCGTTTATCTTTGTCAAGTCTGATTCAACTGCGCCGTTGAAATCGGCAGTGCCGGATACTTTTATTTCTTCTGATTTAACAGCGCCTGATATTGCCGTTGTGCCGTTAACTTTAAGAGATTTGGATTTCAGATTCCCGGTCATGCTTGATGTGCCGTTGGTTTTGAAGCTCATGCAGTCCACATCGCCTTTAATGGAACCTGTGCCGTTTATAATTATGTCATTGTATGTTCCGCCGCCAATATTTCCGGTTCCGTTTATCTTTATATCATTTCTGCCGTTTGAATTATTTTGATTTTCCATTTTAATACTCCTTAATTATTTTATTTCTTCTATGTAAGATGCTATGTTTATTCTGAATAATACTTTAGTGTTCTTTTCGAAATACAGCTGGCTTGGAAATTGAGTAAGTATGCATGAGGATATGCCAAGCTTGCGTATAAAGATCAGTTCCGAATCTTTGCCGCCGAATTTTGAATAGTTCTCTTCAAGAGTATCAAGCGCTATAATTCCGTCATCAAGGCTCAGCTCGCCTGATTTAAACTTTTTATCGAGAATATACATGAATAAGATACTTTCGAATGAAAATACTCCGGGGTCGCCTTTGCGTTGGGTGTAAAAATCTATTGTGCTTTGCGATATGATATTCTTCCCAATAAGATCGGCTTTAGCCATTGAGATATTCATGGTCATAGGACTTGTTGATACTTTATCGGCAATATCATCAAGCGAAAAGCCGTCTTTCATGTTAAGTATCTTATCAACTCTTCCGAGGATCTTCTCTTTCGGGAAGAAAGTTTCCTGTCCCGTAAAGGATGATTTCTTTATAAACCACTCTTCGGGAATGAGTTGTTTCCTTTTCCACCTGTATAATTGCCCGTAAGAGATTCCGGTCAAATCGAGCAATTCTTTTTTTGATATTAAATTTTCTTCCATTTTTTCACCATTATTCATATTTCTTATACAAATATAACAAAACATTGTTACGTTGTCAAGAAGAAATGTTATAAGTTATTGAAAATGCGAGATCAAAAAATTAAGCTAAGAATGTCTTTTGAGATGAAGTAAGTCAACACCCCCTCTGTATCTCCCCCTGTAAGGGGGAGATAGATTTTGTCCCCTCCTGACAGGAGGGGGTAGGGGGAGGTCGAAATATTGAGAATTGATAATGAACCTCTCTGAAGCAACATTACTGTGTTTTTTACTGCATACTACTATAGGAGCGCTTTCCCATTGAAGAAGGGAAGATAAACGAATGATTCAGAAATGTTCCCGCATATTTGTTTTTCTTAACCGAACATCTATTATTATATTCGCATATCCTAAATGAAGAATGCTGTGGATGTGAAGGATATCAGAATAAAAAAAAATGCGGCCTTAATCTCGCTGGTGATCGGCTTTGTGATGTTTATCTCAAAGACCGGCGCCTACTTATTAACCGGCTCGGCGGCGATCCTGTCAGATGCGATGGAATCTGTCGTTCATATCTTCGCAACCTCATTCGCGTTTTACAGTCTTATAGTATCCACAAAACCTCCTGATGATGAACATCCATACGGTCATGGTAAAATAGAATTTTTCTCAGCGGGATTTGAAGGCGCGCTTATAATAATTGCGGCAGTTACGATTATTGTATATGCTGTAAGGGATATCATAATCGGCAAAGAGCTTCAGTCGCTTGGCATGGGTACTTACCTAATAACTTTTGCCGGCGTTACGAATCTGATTCTGGGACTATACCTTGTGCACATCGGCAAAAAGACAAACAGCCTGATACTTATTGCCGACGGCAAACATGTATTAACAGATTCTATTACAAGCTTCGGAGCGCTTGTGGCGCTTATTTTAATTTTGTTTACCGGAATAAAGTTGTTCGACCCGGTAATAGCTATAATAATTGCTATAAATATTCTATGGACCGGCAAAGCGCTGGTAAAGGAATCTATTGGCGGCTTGATGCATGCGACCGATTCAAAACTAATAGAGCAATTCGCGGCAGCATTTGAAGAAGACAAGCCAAAATATACTTCATGGATAGATATACACCGATTGCGATACTGGAAGTCAGGAGAACATTATTACATCGATTTTCATCTAACCGTGCCATATTACTTATCGGCGGCGGAGAGTCATGATATGCTTCACATACTTGAAACCAGGCTGAAAGGAATTTTAAAAACCGACCAGGTTGAGCTGTTTGTTCATGCCGATCCGTGTAAAGAAAGTTTTTGCAAGGTATGCAGGATAAGCGGCTGTACAGTCCGAAAGGAACCGTTCAGCAGAAAAACCGTGTGGGACGGAAAAAAGATTACCGCAAACGCCGCGTATGTGACGGGATAAAACCACTTTATTACTCTTCTTTTCCTATCCTTTTACTTCATTATTTCTTATTTTTGTTTCTTAAATAAATTTTTCGCAAATATATTCATCCGATGACATTTGAGTCATCGGATGAAAGAATATTAATTTGAGATATGTAATTGGAATAGACTGCGGCGCAACCAAAAGCGAAGCCATTATTATGCCCGCAGTTTCAGGCGCTTTGCCTGAGCTCTCGGGCTGGGGAGCAGCACGCCTGCCTGCAGTAAATTTCAACCTTCTGGGATTTGATTCTGCAAAAAAACGCCTTATAGAAATTATAAAGAAAGCAGCGGCAAAAGTTAAACTTGAAAATATAAACTGCATCTGCATTGGCATTTCCGGCGCAGGATTTGAAAAGGACAGAAAAAAACTTGAGAGCGAAATTTCAAAAATACTCAGATTCAAAAATATTAAAATCTTTCCTGATACTGAAATTGCGTTTGCTTCCATATTTGACGCCAATCAAAAGAACTGCGGAATATTAATAGCGGGCACAGGTTCGATATTGTATTACAGGGATTCAAAGAAGAAAATGAATAAAGTAGGCGGCTGGGGAAGGCATTTCGGCGACGAAGGAAGCGGTTACTGGATAGCGCGCGAAGCTTTGTCAAAAGTAACGCAATGTTATGATGGCAGGATATCAAGTACTTCCCTATTGAAAGTATTGGAAAAAGAATACAATTTTTCACCGGCAAGTATTGTGAAAGAAATATATCACAACAATTTTGAAATCTCACGAGTAACAAAACACGTTTTTGAGGAAGCCGGAAAAGGCGATAGGGTTTCAAAATCAATTATCCAAAAAGCCGCAGAGAATTTATTGAATCATTTTGCGCCGCTTAATAAAAAGAATAAGTTCAAGATAGCTTTGTGCGGCTCGTTGTTTTCTGAAGAAAAGCTATTGGAAAAATATCTGAGACAGATAACAAAAGCAGCATTTCCGAAGATTGAATTTGTTAAGCCTTCGCAGGCACCGGTTTGGGGCGCGGTGAAAATGGCTATGAGCGCTTTAAAATGAATGATGTTTCAACACCCCCTCTGTATTTCCCCCTGTCAGGGGGAGACGAGTTATGATATTTTGTCATTAACTCCTTCGGAGCAGGTCGGGGGTTAGAGATGTGAATTAGTATTGGGCTTTAGCCCTGAACTGTATTTATAAAGTCGGTTAAAGCCAAAGATTCCGTCCGATAAATCGGGACTTTTCGCAATAGAAAAACCAAGATCCCCGCTTGCGCCTGCCTGCTGCAGGCAGGCGGGGATGACAAATTATATGAAAGCAGATAAAATAATAATCATCGATTTCGGATCGCAGTACACCAAGCTTATTGCAAGAAAAGTAAGGGAATGCCGCGTATACTCTGAAGTGGTTTCATGCCTGAGCGACCTATCGTTAATACAGAAAGATAAATCGCTGAAAGGTATTATCCTTTCAGGCAGTCCGGATAGCGTTTACGTCAAGAACACTTCAACAACCGCTAAACAAATTCTCGCGCTGAACCTGCCGATCCTGGGAATATGTTACGGACTCCACTTCCTTTCACATCATTTCAATGGGAAAGTAAAAGGCGGCAAGACCCGTGAATTTGGGAAAACAAATATCCGCATCAAGTCAAAGTCCCCGATTCTTAAAGACATTCCCGCTAAACTAAGCGTTTGGATGAGTCATGGTGATTACATAGATAATCTTCCCAAAGAATTCAAAATTACATCAAGAAGCGAGAACGGTCTCATAAGCAGCTTTGAATCCGCAGGCGATAATATTTACGCAGTTCAGTTTCACCCCGAAGTTAATCATACTGAATACGGGACAAAGATCCTCAAGAATTTCCTGTTCAATGTTTGTAAGATCCGGAACAAGTGGCAGATGGGATCGTTCATTGACGAGAAAGTCGCAGAGATCAGGGCGAAGGTCGGGAACCAGCGGGTGTTATGCGCGCTTAGCGGCGGGGTTGATTCTGCTGTTGCGGCATACCTCGTTCATAAAGCCATCGGGAAGAATCTCATATGTTATCATATCGATAACGGACTGATGAGGAAAAATGAAAGCGCTGATATAGTCAAATATTTTTCCAGCAGGATGAATCTGAAATATATAGATGCGACAAACATTTTCCTTAAGCGGCTGGATGGCGTTGTGGAGCCTGAAAAAAAGCGTAAGATAATCGGGAAGACATTCATTGATGTGTTCCAGAAGTACGCTAAGAGCATCGGCAACGTAAAATTCCTTGTACAGGGAACGCTGTATCCAGATGTAATAGAGTCCTCGTCATTTCACGGGCCATCAGTAACTATCAAAACGCATCACAACGTAGGCGGCCTGCCCAAATCGCTGCATATGAAGCTTATTGAGCCGTTCAGAGAATTATTTAAAGATGAAGTGCGTGAAATAGGGAAAATTCTGGGCGTTCCCGCCCCAATACTTGAAAGGCACCCCTTCCCCGGGCCGGGCCTGGCGGTCAGAATTCTTGGGGCAATAACCAAAGATAAACTTGAACTATTGAGAGAAGCAGATTATATTTACATTGATTCACTCAAGCGCCACAAGCTTTACAACAGGATTTGGCAGGCATTCGCCGTGCTGCTTCCTGTTTCAACCGTGGGTGTGATGGGCGACAGCCGCACTTACGAGCGCGTTATTGCGCTCAGGGCTGTCGGAAGCGTAGACGGCATGACGGCAAACTGGTTCCATATGCCGCCGGGAGCGCTTGAGGAAATTTCTACCGGGATCACAAACAAAGTAAAAGGAATAAACAGAGTGGTTTACGACATAAGCAATAAACCGCCTTCAACTATAGAATGGGAATGATACAGAATTACGAATTACGAATTGGAAATTGCGAATTAAAAACAGATAACAGCAGATCAGGCTTCGTAAATTTCAGATTTATAATTGGAATAGTTTTCTTGTTCCTATATTTTACACCCCTTCCAAAGAGCGATCTGTTTTCGCAAATGACGACAATTGGAGTCGCGCTGCCGTTATTCGAAGATTCAGACGACCCATCTAAGCAGCAGCTAGGTTCAGAAATTCTTGACGGAATAAGATTTGCAGCAACAAATTTTGATAAAACAAACGCGTTCCAGGTTAAGCTGGATGTGCAGGATACCAAACGCGACCCGGCCCTTTGCACTTCAATTATAAAAGATTTTGGAGATGACAGTTCCGTTACATGCGTTCTCGGCCCGGTTTTCAGCAGCGAGCTTGGGCAGATCTCTGAACTGGGCGAGCTTTACAAAATGCCGATAATTTCGCCTACTGCCACCGGCGACGACCTTGCTGAAAGTCATGATTACATATTTCAGCTAAACCCTTCTTACGAAGTGAGGGGAAAGCTGATGGCTGATTACCTGTTTAAACAGCAGAGCAAAAAAAATATCGTAGTAATTTCGGAAGAAACTTACGGCGTCAATTTTTCTAAGCCGTTCGAAGATGAAATTAAAAAGCTTGGCGGGAAAATTCTGCTTTCCGAAACTTACGGTAAGTCTGACCAGAACATATCCACAATTGTAACGGGCATTCTGAGTATCATTAAGGATAACGACCTTTTTCTGAACGTTGCAAACATGAATCTCGCCCAGCGCCAGAAGCTTGAAAGCGCGGGAATCCGTTCCACGCTGATGGATTCTTTGACAACCATGAAAATGGATGCCAGCATTTATTATCTGTTCGGGAAGAACGCAAAGAAGATATGCGATACAATGAGCCTGAAGCCGTTCAAACTGACGAATGAAAACTCCAAGTTCCTTCAGGGATACATTGATGCGATCTACATCCCTATTTCTAATCCCGCTGAAATAAGCTTTGTGGTCCCTGAATTGTTTTCAAACGGACTTACGTTTTATTTAGCAGGAACAGGCGACTGGAACAACGAAAAATATCTTGACGAAAATAAAGTATTCCTCAAGAACCTGTATTTTGAATCGGAATACTATCTTGATGAGAACTCTGATAATCTTATAGACCTAAAATCAAAGCTCAAAAAGACAAAATTCAAAATGTCTAAGAATTTCCTGTTTGGGTATGATGCGGCTTCGTTAATACTGGATATTATCGGCAAAGGCGCAAGGACAAGGCAGCAGATAACTGATGGGCTTAACGCTACTAAAGATTACCCGGCTATCAAATCGAAGATGTCTATCGACTATCACGGGATAAATTCAGAGCTGAATATATTGATATATGACAACGGCATCAAACGCGTCGATAGCTATAAACTGAGGAAAACGCCCTGATGAAATATTATGTATCTATTATTTGTTTCATCCTGGCTTTCTCATTTTCTCATGAACTATTTTCTCAGGATGATGACGGCGATGATATTAAGATGTCGAATAAAGAATGGCATCTTAAGCGGGACCAGTATGCTGTTGCCGCCATAACTCTTCTTTCCCGCCTTGAAACTCTGGACGCTGAAATTGACAGTCTGAAGCAGCTGAACGATTCTTCTGCATCTACAATTGCCGGCTGTGAAGACATGCTGTATTCGATAGTAGGCGCATCAAGGCAGGAGGTAGCTGATTTCAGAATAAAGTTCGACGAAACAGAAAAATATATTAACGGTAAAACATTTGCTCCATCTGACGTTGAGAGCACATCTTACAATAAAATCACAGTTTCTAAAATAAGGTGCCTGCCTGAATTTGCATCCAGGTACGATGCCCTCAAAAACAAGATTGATAACTTTACCCAGACGCCGGTCAAAGAACTTCCCGGAAATGATTATATCGTGAATGAAGGCGATAATTTGTGGGACATTGCGATCAGTAAATACGGAGATCCGTATATGTGGCGTTTGATATGGAAGGCAAATAAATTGCAGATGAAAAGCCAGGAACCGTTTGATGAAAATAATTTCAACGAAGTTAAAAACCCCAATTTAATTTTTCCCGGACAGGTTTTAAAGTTACCTGCACTTAAACAAACCGATAAATAGTTAGCAAGTCAGTTGGTAAATTAATTATCCCGAACAATCCTCTTTCACAATTATTTTTTTTGACGTTACGGATAGTTGAATTGCTTTCATTTTTTGACTGTATAGTTTTCTGTACAGTTTTCTATACATAAAGTGCGGAAAGTGCGTTTTCGTGATATTTTTGTTGAAAAATAGTGTATATTTTATTGGAATTCTTGTTGACAATCCTATTTTGCTTATATATATTTGTATCACGTTAATTAACCATATTTTATGAACGCCAAAATACTCATCATAGGAGGTATTATTTAATGGCAAAATTCAAGAACATGCTTTTTGTTCTTCTAATAGCGGCGATGTTCGGCGGCTCAACCATGATGGTTGGCTGCGGCGGCGGCGTTGACGAAGAGCAGATGGCTGCGTTAAACAACTTGAAAGCTGAAGTCGAAAGCCTTCAGGGTCAAGTAAAAGCTAAAGAAGACGAAAAAGCTTCTTTACAGAAACAAATTTCAGATAAAGATGCCAAGTTAAAAAAATGTAACGACGACATGGCAAAGACGAAAAGCTGCTTAGACAGCTGGAAGGGAGGCAAATAATCATGAAATTTCATAAACTAATAATCATGATGATGGCTTTCGGTCTTGTATTCGCAAGCAAAGCCACTTTATTTGCTCAGGATGACGACGATGACAATGGCACAGAAATGCAGGAAATGGATGAAGAAGAATGGCAGAAACAGATGGATGAGCTCAACGGTCAGAAGACACAGTTGACACAGAAGATTGCCGACCTCGGAAAAGACATCGACGGTTTAAAGCAGACTTCAGCTCAGAAAGATAAAGACATGGAAAAATGTGAGAGCGACCTTTATGCAATGGTCGGTACCACAAAGAGCGGCGTCGCTGATTTCAGAAAGAAATTCGAAGAGACAGAGAAGAAGATCAACAGCAAAACCGGAACACCGGATGATGCTCGTAAGATGTACTTCGACGATATCACGAATGACAAAGCAAGATGCTTGCCTGAATTCGCCGACAGATATGCTTCCATGAAGAAAAAATTGGACGACTGGAATGTAAAACCGGTTGAAAGCGGTTACACAGTTGTTAAGGGCGATTGTCTCTGGAAAATCTCCAAGATGAAATACGGATCACCGTATTACTGGCCCGCAATTTGGGATGCTAACAGGAACGGCGTTGTGAACAAAGATACTTACAAAAACAAGAGACACACAATGATCACCAACCCGAACTTGATATATCCCGGACAGGTATTAAAGATTCCTGCTCTTACTGACGCTCAGAAAAAAGAAGCCGAAATGAAATCCAAGAAATACAGGAAAGTAAGAAGGCACAGAAATGAGATGAAGAAAGACGAAAAGAAAGACGATAAGAAGGACATGAAGAAAGACGATAAGAAGAAAGACGATAAGAAAGACGTAAAGAAAGACGACAAGAAAGACGTAAAGAAAGACGTAAAGAAAGACGATAAGAAAGACGTAAAGAAAGACGATACCAAGAAAGATCCGAACAAGAAATAATCGCTTTCTTAGAAATTGTTAATCTTAACAATTTTCAACGCCCTTGTGCCTCTGGCGCAAGGGCGTTTTTATTTAACCTATTTCATCATATATTAATTAAAAAAACAATTGGCGGCAGAAGAAAGAAACCTGGTACTTGAAGGCCTCGACCTGATGAACTTCGCAGGTATCAATGATAAGAACATCGATAAGATCAGGGAACATTTTAAATCAAACGTTACGCTTCGGGGCGAAAAGCTCAACTTAAGAGGCGAATTTGAAGAGCTCAACCAGCTTGAGACCATTTTTAAAGAACTTGTCCACCTCCAGAAGAGGCAGGGAAAGATTACCGAAAGCGATGTAAACCTCATTATTGAGCTGGTAACAGGTTCAAAAGAGCTTGCGCAGGAAAAGAAGCTTGGCGTTAAGGTTGAAGAGCTTGACGATATTATTCTTGTTGATAAGAATGATTTCGTGAAGCCCAAAACACTGGGGCAGCGCGAGCTTTTCCTTAAGACTCAAACAAATGAAATAGTGTTTGCAATAGGCCCGGCCGGAACAGGTAAAACTTATCTCTCGGTCGCAATCGGCCTGGCAGCGCTTAAAGCTAAACGCGTGAACAGGATAATACTATCTCGCCCCGCTGTTGAAGCCGGCGAAAGCCTGGGATTTCTGCCGGGCGACCTATCCGAAAAAGTGAATCCTTACTTAAAGCCGCTTTATGACGCGCTTGAAGATATGGTTCCTATGGACAGGCTTAAATATTATTTCGAAAGGAATATAATAGAAATTATTCCGCTTGCTTATATGCGCGGACGCACGCTGAACAACGCATTTATGATCTTAGATGAAGCGCAGAACTCCACAGCCCTGCAAATGAAAATGTTCCTAACAAGGCTAGGAATAAACTCTCGCGCCATAATCACGGGAGATATAACGCAGATCGATCTTCCATCAAAACAAGCATCCGGGCTTGTGCAGATACAGAACATATTACAAGGAGTAGAAGGGATCGGATTTATTTATCTTGAGAAAAAAGATGTGGTAAGGCACAAGCTGGTTAAAGATATTATTAACGCGTATGAAAGTTACTCTAACGGCAAGGATAAGAAAGAGTTAGCCGAGGATAAGCCAGACGGAAATAATAAGAATGAAAACGGCAAATAGCTTGCCAAGCATGAAACTATTCGTTTTACGGTGAAGATAGACCCCCAGCCTCGCAGCCGGAACCGAGCCTACAATTATAGGCAGCGACGCGATTACATCTGACATACCGAATGAGTATGGAGCAAAATGTACTCCTGCCGGCATATTAATATAATAACTCAGTACTCCTGCGGCAGCTGTCATCATAATTGCAAAGGTTGATGTTCCGATGCTCTTTTTCAGGGGAAATTTCAGAAAATAATGCATCAATAAAGTGGCAAACACGCCGCCGCCAAGTCCGGTTAACGCTGCAATAGCTCCGGCAAGAATTCCTGCGATAATACAATAAAGCTTGTTGTAAGCGACCGGCTTATCTTCTCCGTCTTCATCACCCGCTTTTTTTTTATCAAAAAGCATTTTAATTGCGATAGAAACAATTATAACGAAGAAGATCTTCTTCAGTACATCCTGCGGTAATGATAACGATATTTTAGAAAAGAAAAATGCAGTGATAGCGCTTGTTAAGCCTATTATCAGCGATGCAGCTATAATGATATTGTGGTTTTTCCATTGCCTGTGCGCCGCCGAAAGGCTTGTAAAGATTATTGTAAAGAGGCTGGTTGCAATTGCTGCCTGGACCGTATATTCAAATCCCGGGTGAATGATTGAATAAACCCAGATAATGGCGGGAACTATTACTATCCCTCCCCCAACGCCGAACAATCCGGATAAAACGCCGGCGGCAATTCCAACGGCAAAAAGAATTAATATAATTTCAAGACTCATGTTTTTTTAAAATACAAAGGCAAGGTAAGCATATTAGAATTTCATAGCTTTAATATCTATCAACACTTCGGATTCGGACTCAGAAAGAAAAATATATTTGTATAATTTTGTCCCCTCCTAACAGGAGGGGGTAGGGGGAGGTGCGATAATAATCACCCCCTCTGTATCTCCCCCTGATAGGGGGAGACTTTTTCTAATACTCCCCGAAACTATTTCCAACGTTACGGTTTTTTTCCGTTCTATGTCCCAAACTCAAGTTTGGGACATTAGACACTAGCTATTATTTCGGGCTCAAAAAGCTGTTATATAGCCCTCTGTCTTTAATAATGTTTAATGCTACCTGAAGCTGGATATCTTCTTTCAGACCCGCTTCAACAACTTCATTATCGGGTTTGTTGTATTTCTTCATTATCTCTTTTTCAAGTTCCCTTTTAAGTATCGGCTTTGAATTATCAAAGTCTTTTAAGCGTTCGCCCTGGAAGTCGCTTTCAAGCTCGGCAATGTAAGTCTTATCCTTATCCGAATATTTCTTTTCTTCAATGATCTTTTTGAGCTGCGCCAGCTCATTTTCGGCGGAGCTTTTATATTCAAATGCGCTTTCATTAAGATATGAATAGAACAAGCTGATTATATTGTCGCTCATCACAAAACCTGCGCCGTTGGGGTAATCGCTTACATATTTCTCAGCGAACTTAAAATATATATCCTGATTTGCTAATTCCTGCAGCAGCTCATTATCTTTAATTGCGTCCACGGTCGAGTCCGGCGTAATACCGCCTTCGGCAAAAACCGTTCTTCCGTTCAGCGTTTTGAACTCGATCTGGTTATACATCGGGTTAGGCGCAAATACGCCGTATTTGTTTTCTTTAAAATAATTCTTTAATTGAATCCACCTTCCGCTGGGAGTAAAGTATTTCTGGTTGGTTATTTTAAGCTGGTCGCCGTAGCTAAGCGGAGTAAATACCTGCACAAGGCCTTTGCCGAACGATTTTGTCCCGACAATCACTCCCCTGTCCAAATCCTGAATAGCTCCTGAAACTATTTCGCTCGCAGAAGCTGTGTTTTCATTTACCAAAACGATCACAGGAACGTCTTTGCCAATCAGCGGGTCCTCTGTTGAAAAATATTTTCTTTCAGAGTCAGGTTTTCTTCCCCTTGTAGTAAGAAGCAGACTGTTTCTTTCGACAAACTTATTTAATATGCCTACCGCCGCATCAAGCAGCCCGCCCGGGTTATCTCTCAGGTCAAGAACAATACCTTTAACATCGCCTTTTGATTTGATATCTGTGAGTGCGTCGGCAATTTCAGTTTCGGCGTATTTGCTGAACCGTTCAAGCTTAATATATCCAATACCGTCTTCCAATACTCCTTTGTAGGAAACATTCTTCAGCTTAATTTCCTGGCGCGTTAGAGTAAAATCAAGCTCTTTATCGCCGCGTTTTACTTTCATTCTAAGCTGAGTGCCAACATCGCCGCGGGTAAATGCCCTTACGTCGCCTGACTTCCGCCCAACCAGGCTGTTTCCGTCAATCTCAGTAATTATATCGCCGCGCCTAAGGCCCTCTCTTTGCGCCGAATAGCCATCAAGAATATCAGTAATAACAATCGTGCTGTCTTTCATGCCTATTGTTATACCAATTCCTCCGTATTTGCCGGTAGTAAGCAGATCCATCTCGTCTTTTCTTGACTCGTCGAGAAAATTAGTGTATGGGTCAAGCGTGTTTAACATCCCCTCAATTCCGGCTTTCATGAATTTATCCGGTTCGATCTCGTCAACATAGTTCAGCGCGATCTCTTTGTACACCCTCCCGAAAATATCCATGTTCTTATTTATCTTCGCGTAGATATCGTCGTCCGGTCCGCGGAAAGTAGTAGCCGCGAATATGAGGAACAGGAGAGGAAGGACCTTTAGTATGACATTATTGCCAATTTTGAATTTCTTCATGTATTGTTATGATTTAATTTTTTTATTTACACTCTTAATAATTTCAAGGTGGATCTCATCAACAGGTTTGGAACCGTTAATAACAACAAATCTTTTCTTGTTTTTATCCGCAAGCGTTTTAAAACCTTTGTAAACCTTATTATAGAACGAAATGTTTTTATTTTCCATCCTGTCTTTATTATTGCCTCTCTGAACTGAGCGTTTAAATGCCGCTGCAGGCGAAATATCTATAAAGAAGGTAATATCAGGAGTTAGGCCGCCGGTGGCAAAACCATTTACTTCAAATATTTTCTTAATATCAACATTTCCGCCGAAACCCTGGTAAGCGCTTGAAGAATCATAGTACCTGTCACAAATAACTGTAACGCCTTTTTTAATATTCGGTTTTATGACTTCATTTACAAGCTGGGCGCGGGACGCTGAAAAGAGCAGAAATTCCGTAAGAGGAATCATCTCAAGATGTTCTCTATCAAGCAGAATATTGCGTATTTTCTCTGAGATTTTAGTACCGCCGGGCTCGCGAATCAAAATTGATTTGATTTTTTTAGACTTAAAATACTCGTGCAGAAGCCTCGCCTGCGTGGATTTCCCCGAAAAGTCAATTCCTTCGAATGTTATGAACATAATTCCTAATGATCCCCCGCGAAGGGGGGGGTATATAAACGATTAATCAGGCAAATTACGCAAATATTTGGTCAGATTAAATTGAAAAGTTGGCTTTCTTTGTCATTCCCCTGCCTGCAGCAGGCAGGCGCGAAAGCGGGAATCTAGATTAAGACTTTTGGGAAGAGAGGGGACTGAAGGAAACATATTTATCTGGCTAAAATTATTGCTTCTTTAAACTTTCTTTCTCCACCCCAAAAATCTAGGCGTTTTCTTTTTATACTCATTATAGTCTTCCCCAAAGCGTTTCTCAAGTTCAGGCTCTTCTATATATCTATGAATTCTTGTATCAAAATAAATATATATTGGAATAAAAACGAGGAGCGCAAGCAAAGAACTATTGTAAAACCCAATACCGAACATCAGTAAGAATAATCCGCCATGCATAGGGTTGCGTGAAAATGCATATGGCCCTGTTGTTATTAATTTTGGCGGAGCCGTATTGGGGACGGGCGTGCCCTTTTTTATAAAAAACAAAAGCGAAGTCCAGCTCATAAAAAATGCGCCAACTATAATCAGCGGCCAGCCGATTATATAGTTAAATGGCGAAATGATTAATACCGGAATTCCTAAATATTGTTCTAACCGAATAGGAACTATCAGAAACAAAGCCGTGAATATTGTAAATAAGCCGCCTATCAACAAGCTAAGAGCTATTCTCTTCAGCGGACCGCCTTCGGTGTTTAGATATAATTTTTTTATGAATTGCGAAATCAATCTTATTCCCCTGCAAATTGTATCACCTCACCCCGTCACTTCGTGACACCCCTCTCCTCTAAGGAGAGGGGAAGCGCACCATTGG
>CAZMRG010000030.1:23403-29263 GCA_964568655.1 uncultured Ignavibacteriales bacterium
CCCCGTCACTTCGTGACACCCCTCTCCTCTAAGGAGAGGGGAAGCGCACCATTGGTGCGTGGGGGTGAGGATAATTTTTCATTATATTAATTTCATCAATTATTTGGTGAAAAAATATAACATAAAACATATACTCGGCTCGTTTTAACTCAACGGCAAAAACAAAAATTTGCCACAAAGATACGAAGTTGGAGTGAAACGGAAACACGCCTTTGGACGGGCACAAAGAAAAGATGCTTGTATTCCCGCATTTGAAAAAGCGATGTTAAAAAATTTTCTGAGCGAAGCGATAGCAAGAAAATCTGTTTGAGTGACGCCTTCGGCGGCACGAGTTATTTTCTTGCAGCGAAGCGAAGATAATTTTAATCGCTTTTTCAGGAGCGGGCGATTTTTCTTTGGTTACTTTCTTTTCATCGTTGAAAAGAAAGTAACTATTTAAAAGACTATTCAGCTATACTTTAGTCTATCATCGTCAATTTTTGATGCTGTTGTTGTTAGAATGGGGCTTTTAACATCGCCCCCTCTGTATCTCCACCCTGCCTCCGCCAGAGCGACTCCGCGCAGGCAGGCGGGAATAGTTTTAGTCCGGGATTAATAAATTGTAACTTCATCATTATTACGGTATTTTTAATAATTCCATCAAAAATTAAATTTTCTATTTTAGGTCATGGCCGAAGGCACAACGCCGCTCATGCAGCAGTATCAGAAAATTAAGGCTAAATATCCTGATACTATTTTATTGTTCCGCATGGGCGATTTCTTCGAAACATTCGATACTGATGCAGTTTTGGCGTCAAAAGCGCTGGGTATAACGCTTACAAAGCGCTCAAACGGGTCGGCATCTGAGGTTGCGCTGGCGGGTTTTCCGCACCATGCAATAGATAATTATCTTCCCAAGCTTGTAAAAGCCGGCTACAAAGTGGCCGTCTGCGAGCAGATGGAGGACCCCAAGTTTGCCCGCGGAATTGTAAAGCGCGATGTGATTGAAGTAGTCACACCGGGATTGACCTATTCTGATAAACTTCTTGACCATAAAAGCAACAACTACATAGCATGTATTTTCGCCAAAGACGATAAATGCGGGTTCTCATTTCTTGATATTTCAACAGGCGAGTTTTCGGCGTGTGAAATTCCGTTCAGGCAAATTAAGGAACAGCTTGAGCTTATAAATCCAGCCGAAGTAATTATATCAAAATCGCAAAAAGGTTTGTTCATTGATTTCCTGAACACAGAATATTCACCGGTCGCAAAGAATAAAGTAACCGTAACACGTCTTGATGAATGGATATTTAATTTTGATTATTGCAACGAGCTGCTGCTGGCTCAGTTCAAAACAAAATCATTAAAAGGATTTGGAATAGAAGATTACAGGCTTGGCATTGTAGCAGCCGGCGGAATACTCAATTACATCCAGGAGACTCAAAAAGGCAACATCTCGCATATTAACAAAATTTCTTTCTACGATACTTCTGATTATATAGTTCTTGATAATTCCACAAAGCGCAACCTGGAAATAATTTCTTCGATGTCCGAAGGCAGCCGGGAAGGAACGCTGATATCAATACTCGACCGCACGCAAACGGCGATGGGCGCAAGACTGCTGAAGAACTGGATATCGCGCCCGCTGAAAAAAGCGGCGCAGATACTTAAACGGCAGGAATGCGTTGAAGAATTCTTCAGCAATAAACCGCTTAGAACAAATCTAACAGGGAATTTTAAGAATATCGGCGACCTTGAACGGCTAATTTCAAAAATAGCCACAGCGCGGGCGGTTGCAAGAGACCTCATTAATCTCAAGTACTCGCTGAAAAATATTTCGACGGTCAAGGCGGAGCTCTCAAGAGCAGAATCAAATACGCTAAAAGAAATAACAACAAACCTCAAAGAGCTAAATGAGATTGTTGAACTTATTGATACATCTATTAATGAAGAATTATCTCTGCACTCTGAAAATAAGGCTATAATAAAACCCGGATATAATAAAGAGCTTGATGAACTCAGGTATATTATGAATTCCGGCGAAGCGTGGTTAGAAAATTACCAGCGCAAAGAGCGAGAACGCACAAAAGTAAATTCGCTCAAGGTCAGCTTCAATAAGGTATTTGGCTATTACATTGAAATATCAAAATCAAATATTGAAAAAGTAAAGGATTTAGAAGGATACATCAGGAAACAGACTCTTGTTAACGCAGAGCGGTATATCACACAGGAGCTTAAGGAATACGAAGAGAAAATCCTCAGCGCCGGCGAGAAAATAAACACACTTGAAGCGCAGGTGTTTGCCGAGATCAGAAATAAAGTGGTTGAGTTTGCAAACGAAATTCAAATGAACGCGGCAATGATAGGCGTTCTAGACGTTTTGCTTAGCTTTGCGGATGCCGCCGAATCTAATAAATATGTACGTCCGGCGGTAAATGAATCCGATACGCTTGAAATTAAAGACGGCAGGCATCCCGTAATAGAACAATTGCTGCCGGCCGGTGAAAAATATGTACCGAATGATACGTATTTGGATCCGGCTGATAGCCAGATAATAATTATCACCGGTCCAAACATGAGCGGCAAGTCGTCATATTTAAGGCAAGTCGGGTTAATAGTTTTACTTGCTCAGATAGGCAGCTTTGTACCGGCATCGGAAGCAAAGATCGGGATATGCGACAGGATATTCACGCGCGTAGGGGCTATGGATAATATAGCGATGGGCGAGAGCACATTCCTGATCGAAATGCAGGAATCGGCAAACATCCTGAACAACCTGACAGCAAAGAGCCTTGTGCTGCTGGATGAAGTCGGGCGCGGCACCAGCACGTATGACGGAATATCAATAGCCTGGGCAATAACCGAATATATTCACGAAAACCAGAATGCAAAAGCAAAAACGCTGTTCGCAACTCACTACCACGAATTAAATGCGCTGGCGAGTCTATATGAGCGTATAAAAAATTCACGGGTAGAAGTAAAGGAAGTCGGCGAGAGGGTTATATTCCTTCACAAAATAAACGAAGGCACTGCCGACCACAGCTTCGGAATTCATGTAGCGCAAATGGCCGGATTGCCTGATATTGTAACTAAGCGGGCACGGGAAATCCTGGGCAATCTTGAGAAGCGCGAAGAGCGTGCACGGCGCAAAGACGAATTCCAGATAAACTTGTTCGAATATAAAGATAACGAGCTAAACGATATTATTAATAAAATCGATTTAGATAAAATGACCCCTCTGGAAGCCCTAAATAAGCTTCAGGAACTAAAAAAACTTACCAAAGAGAAATAAGTCAGACCGTATTAAATCCTGCATTTACATAGTTTAAACACGCCTATCCCGCTCAAAAAAAATAGCCCGAAATAGATTTTTTGGAGTACCATGATAAATTATTTAGTTTTATTATCGCGAATCGCCCTCTCGTAAATTACTCCGCTCGGGGGCTTTCGGATAATTACAGGAGTTACAACTAAATTCGGGGAATAGTAATCCCGGAATTAATCTATTAACAAAATGAAGAGTGTAAAAAAACTTGTTTTATGTTTTTTGATATGTTGTACTTTTGTTTTGATTTATTCATGCAGCAATTCAACTACGACGCCTGTTACACCGCCAACCACAATTACTGTTAGCGGTAAGGCTCTTGATACTTATGGCAATCCGATTGGAGGCGCATCTACTGTAGTCATAGGGAATCAATCCACCACTACGGCAGGTGACGGAAGCTTCACAATTAATAATGTCACCACTCCATATGATGTCTGGGTACTGAATCCTACTTCAGGGGTTTTCGGAGTAAAGGGATTAACAATAACCAATCCTTATATTCCGGCGTCAACCAGCCCGGGAAATACGCAGTCATTACTTGTTACAATTCCGCTAGTACCAACGGGTTCAAGAGCAACCGTGATTTTTCAGGATACAGTAACAGGAAAAGTTTCAGGCTTTGGGCAGGTACCAGCAAATTCCCAAAACGCAGTTCTTTCCATAGGCGGAATAAACGGGCAGAGTGTTGCCGGGAAGCTGTATTTAATACAATACAATATCAGCGGAGGCGTTGTATCATCTTACACAGGCTACGCTGAAATGCAAGCAGTATTCATTGTTGGAGCAAGCCCTACGTTTACATTCAATTCAATTGGCGGCGGACTTGGCGCTTCTACAGTTTCAGGAACAGTAAACAGTTCAGGCTCAACAAATTTAAAGGCCCAGCTTTACATTAATTTTAGCGGCAAGAACAACTTAGTCCATAAAGGCGGTTTTATAGAACAAGTGGCTATTATCGGCACGACAGGCACATATAATTTTAACGTTCCCACAGGAACATCATCCACTGCCAATTTAAATATTGTAGCTATCACGCCTGACACTATAGGCATTTATCCAAATATTAAACAGAGAATGCTGACCGTTCAGGCAGGCGCGACAGGCTCTATAGTAAGCATTGATTCATCGGCCAGTATATTAACGCCCGGCAATGGAGCGACTAATGTTGATTCTACATCATTGTTCAGCTATTCCAGCGGAAGCGGAAATTCTGTACATGTTATTCACATTAACCCAATAGGATCGGGATATACATACCAGGTACTGGTAAAAGGCACATCATTTAATTTCCCGAATCTTTCTGCGTACGGATATAATTTTGCATCAGGCCAGCAATATTCATATATGGTTTCCAATACGCTTGATATTGCCAGCACAAATGATTACTGCGCTCAGCTATTTGATTTGAACCCCGCAATTAAAGGAACGGTTCAGTCGGGGACATTTACATTCCAGGCCAGGTAACTTAAACTCACAGTTGAGATAAATTACATCGGTTAATTCGACCAAAAAAGATTTTATATTTGTAGAATTTACAATATTGAATCGGTAGAATTAACCGGTGTATTTTTTTATTTAACGTTAATAAATTATTGCCATTAACTCCACACGAAATATGGATGCAGCATGCGTTCAGAGAAGCGGAAAAAGCTTTCGATAAGGAAGAGATCCCCATTGGCGCAGTTGTAGTTTTTGAGAACAGGATAATCGGCAAGGGACACAACCAGGTTGAAACGCTTAGGGACCCGACCGCTCATGCGGAAATTATCGCTATTACTTCTGCTGCTTCCTACCTTTCATCAAAAGCGCTGCTTGGTTGTTCGCTATATGTAACGCTTGAGCCATGCTCTATGTGCGCCGGCGCGATTGTGCTTGCCAAGATCGAGAATTTAATTTTTGGGGCATTTGATAATAAGTCAGGCGCCTGCGGCTCTGTTTTGAATATAACGAACAATATATCTTTGAATCACAGATTGAACGTTACCGGCGGAACGCTTGACGCACAGTGCAGCGAACTGCTGAAAAGCTTCTTCGATGTGAAAAGATAAAAAGTTTGTTTGTAAACAAATTAATAAAGTTAATATGGAAGAAAATATAACCACAGAGAAGCAGAGCAGCAGAGAAAAAATTGAACCCCCGTTTATATATTAGTATGTTTAATAATTATTAAACTATTTCAACGCTTTCTGTTAATCAAAATCCAATCCCCCCTTTGTACAAAGGGGGGACTTGATTTTTCGGATATAATGATCCTTTTATCCTGAAAATATTTCCCGCATAGAGAATGATGTTTTCGGGGGTTCGTCTTTTTAAGCTCAGAACAAAAATATTTTCAGCAAATGAATTGAATAACGAATAGAACTTATGTATAAAGGTAAGGATTGCTCACTACATCCGGCAATTTAAACAAACAGATTATAAAGCTCGCATGGCCGGTGGTTCTTCAGAACCTCGGGCGCAGTCTTGCTATTGCCGTACTGGATTCATACTGGATAGGAAAGCTTGGCTCTGAGTTTCTTGCTGCTGTAACTGTAGGAAGCTTTCTTTCATGGG
>CAZMRG010000031.1:0-28778 GCA_964568655.1 uncultured Ignavibacteriales bacterium
ATGGCATGCGCCGTTAGTAACAATCTGGACGACAGGAACATTATAATTTGATACTCTTTTTGCGTCAAGGTCGGTCTGTACGTCGCCTTCTATGACCGAGACTTTAACGCTGCCATTAAATTGTTCAAGCGTTTTTTCTATCAGGCTTGTTTTGCCCGAACCGGGCGAGCTTACCAGGTTCAGTACAAATAATTTATGTTCTTTGAACAGCTCGCGGTTCTTCGACGCTACCTGGTCGTTCTTTTCTAAAACTTTTCTTTCGATCGTTATAACGCTCATGTTACTTCCTCCCTGTCAAACAGTTTTACTTCGGTTACTTTTAATTCATTGCCGGATATAATTTCAGTATCGCCTGAGCCGCACTCGCAGACCATCATTCCGAATTCATTGGTTGATTCTTTTCCGCACAGATTACATTTGATCAGAAAAGGCACATGTGTAATTTCAAGCTTTACCCTGTCCATATGAGTGCCAGAAGTTATCGCCATAAATGAAAATTGCAGGGAGTCAGCAACTACACCTGCAAATTCACCAATCTTCATTCTGACCGATTCTATCTGGCCTAAATCTTCGGGTGGTACATTTAGCCGGATTATTTCAAGAATATCCTGAGCTATTGAGAGTTCATGCATAGTTTATTGTACAAATATAACCTTAATAATCTTTTCAAAATATGACCAACGTCATCAGATAAATCAAAGAAATCAAAAAAACACAACAAGTTAAACCCTAATATATTAAGTCCTTATACATTAAATGATGCGCATGTTCGCTATATACAGCTACTTTACCGCTGATCCATTCATTTAGCAATGAACTGGCGATATCTACATACAGCGGAATTTGTTTTTCAATTTCAGGGCTGAGCCCTTCTCTTATGATACCTTTTTCAGTAATTTCCAGCACAAGTACCCTGATATCATCGGGGAAGTTTATCTCCAGCTTTTCAGCAAGGCTTATTAATTCAGGCAGCCCTGCATAATGGGGCGACCATGAAATATGGTTTGAAAAATTGTCCTTGGTCAGTTCCATAATATGCCCCGGGCCTTCGTGCCTTGAGGGAACGGAATCCAGAATAAGAACTTTTTTGTAACCTTCAAGTATATCAATAAGCCCGAAACCCGCTGAAGCAACTTCGAAAATATCGATTTTGCCGCCGAATGAATCTTTCAGCGCCCTTGCTGCGAACAGCCCGGCGGCATCATCGCCCATAATATCATTTCCCAGAGCCAGAACAAGTATTTCGTTTTGTCTGTCTGTCATCTGCTTAGTTTTTGAAGGAGCTTTCTTTGGTTATCCCAAATACTTATTTCAATCGGAACATTTCCCGGCAGTGAATGAGTTGCGCATGCATTACATGGATCATATGCGCGGAAAGCCATTTCTATCTTATTCAGCAATCCATCGTTAGCTTTGCCTTCGTGTATCAGGTCTTTCGCGGCTTTTTCAACGCTCATCGCTATGCGGGCTGAATTATTCTGCGTAGCTACAACTAAATTTACTTTTGTGATAATTCCTTTATCATCGGTTTCATAATGATGTATCAGCGTGCCTCTTGGAGCTTCTACTATTCCGATTCCTACTGTCGGTTTTTCAGTCGGAATTGTTCTTATATCATCGCCTGTTATATCTGGGTCGTTAACTAATTCATTTATTCTTTCGGCTGCATAAAGCATTTCAACTACTCTTGCCCAGTGGTTAGCAAGCGTATGATGAACAGGCTTGCCGCCCAATGTTTTAAAGTAATCTTCATATGCTTTCTGCGCTTCGGGAGTGGCCATGCCGTCTGCAGCGTTCAATCTTGCCAGAGGCGCGACTGAGAATATGCTTGTATCATCGCCGTCTTTAAATCCTTTCCATCCAAGCTGTTTCAAATAACTGAACTTAACATAACTCCACGGCTCAACATGCTCAGCTATTACATCAAGATATTTATCAGCGGTGAACTTTGTATATTCTTTTCCATTGGGGTCCACTACTCTTATCTTGCCATCGTAGAAATTTACCTTATTATTTTCGTCAACCTGCCCCATGTAATAAGTACGATGGGTAAAGCCTTCAGAAGTTATCATCTTAACATAATCATCGTTTTTTAGCACGATATCGCCGAATACTTTAAGCGTGAATCTTGCGAAATCCAAAGCATCAACTGCAACTTCTTTAAATCGCGCAAGTTCATCAGGAGCTATTCCTTTTGAAACGCCGCCCGGTAATCCGAAAACGGGGTGAATAACCTTACCGCCGAGATATGAGATAAGTTCCCTTAAGCGTCTTCTCATCGAGATCACTTTCTTACCTGCATCAAGTCCAACCTTTTCAATTACTCCAAGAATATTTCTTTTGCCTTTCGGCGCATCAGGGCCTACTATAAAATCAGGTCCGCCGAGCACGTATACATGCAGCGCATGATCTTCAAGCATGAAAATATTATAGATGAGCTCTCTTAATTTCTTGCCAACTTTAGTTGGTTCGACTTTATAGAGGCTATCCATGGCTTTTGTCCCCGCCATGTGATGAGCGGTGGGGCAAACGCCGCATATTCTGCTTGTTATCTGCGGCATATCTTCAGCCGGGCGCCCTTTACAGAATATCTCGAAGCCTCTCAGCTCCGGTATCTGGTAGTAAGCGCGCTCAACTTCGCCTTTATCGTCAAGGAGGATATCAATTTTGCCGTGTCCTTCAAGTCTTGTTATCGGGTCTATTACTATTCGTCTTTCCTTAGTATAGTTGTCGTTAGCTTTTGTTAAAGCCTCGTTCCATTTTTCTTTTACTTCGTTTTGCATTATTGTTTCTCCTCCTCCATGATTTTCTTTCTTAATAGCGAGCCGGCAAGTCCATACCTGTAGAATGTTCCAACAGGATCCGGTATTTCATCAAGCACCGCATCAATTTCATCTTCTTCTTTTGCTTCGATATTGGAGCAGATAGAAGAAAGTATTTTGGCGCCCTGGTCCCTGACCCTTGAGGTCGGCCCGAAGCAGCCGCTGCACGGCATGTTGCCGTTTATACATGCAGCTTCACAGCCTGCGCGTGTGGCTGGTCCCATACAAATAAGTCCCTGCGATAGTAAACATTTATCCTTATCCGCAAGAATCATATGCGGCCTTGTAAAATACTTGAAAGCGAGGTCGACAGGTTTTGTCGCTTTCCTCGGGCATTCTTCGCATAATGCATTATCAGGAGCAAGCACTGTTCCTTTTGGAGGAAGTACGCCTGATAGCAGTGTTAACACAGCTGCTTTCAGAAGTTTCGGAACAGGCGGACAGCCCGGCAAGTAATAATCAACATCAATTACCTGGTCGAGCGTACGAACTGTTTCTCTGAATTTCGGCAGAGTTACGTTCCTTGTTTCATCGTGTTTTGTTTTTATCAACGGCATTGTGCCTTCAGGATTAACAACAGAGGGCGCAATTTTATATGAATAATCCAGAATTTCCTGGGCCGCAAATTCATTTGCAAGCGCGGGGATTCCGCCAAGATGCGCGCATGAACCATAAGCTATAATAAGCTTGCTTTTCCTGCGTATGAGCCTTGCCATTTCTTCCTGTTCGGAAGTTCTGACCGCTCCGTTGATCATAGTAGCAAGTATTGAGCCGTCTTCCATCTTTTCAACATCGGCTTTCTTGAAATCCATAGCTACCGGCCAGAACACTATATCAACATTGTCAGCAACCATAAGTATATCTTCAGCGAGGTCAACAACTGATTCTTCGCATCCTCCGCATGAGGCGCACCAATAAAATCCAATTTTCGGTTTATCCGGCATGTGCAACCGCCTCCTCTCTAAGTATTTCAGTTTCTTTAATTCCTAATTCTTTATTGCTGAGCTCAATTAAATGCCCGGGGATGCTAAGCGGCCCCAGGTTTCTAACTTTCTCAACCATATCATTAATAACAGTTTTCACTTTATCGCCTTCTGAAGCGGATATCCATTCTAATCTGCATCTGTCCGGCTCAATGCCCATACTGCCGAGCATTCTCCTGAGCAAACGGAACCTTCTCAGTAATTTGTAATTGCCTTCGCTGTAATGACAGTCGCCCGGATGGCATCCGCCAATAAGCACGCCATCGGCGCCGCTTGCAAAAGCCTGTAATATAAATTGGGGGTCAACCCTGCCCGAACACATTATTCTTATCACCCTTACGTTCGGAGCGTGTTTTAATCTTGAAACCCCTGCCAGATCTGCCGCTGTGTAAGTGCACCAGTTGCAGAAGAAAGCTATTATTTTAGGTTCCCACGGTTTCTTTTCCGCTACCTTTATTTCAGTTTCTGCCGACATTATTGAACCTCCATTTCTGTTGAGCATAAAGCCCCTGTTTCGAGTCCGGCGAATTTAAGCAAGCCGTCTATCTCGCTGAATATTTCTTCATCCTCGAACAGGTTTTGAATAATTGAACCTGACGGGCACGCCGCTACGCAGGTTCCGCAGCCTTTGCACAGCGCTTCGTTAATATATGCTTTTTGAATATCGTCTTTGAACGTTATCGCGGAATACGGACAAAGCGGGATACATGATTTACAGCCCGAACAATCCTTCTCAATTATCTGAGCGGTGTTTGGTTCAAGCTCTATCTTGCCTGCGCATATGAGTGAAAGCGCCTCAGCGGCGGCGGCTCCTGCCTGCGCAACGCTATCTGGTATGTCTTTCGGACCCTGGCATGCGCCTGCTATGAATATTCCGTCTGTGAATGTGCTAACCGGCGCTAACTTCGGATGGCGTTCAAGGAAGAACCCTTCATTCGAACAGGATATGTTGAACATTCTCCTGATCTCCTGCGCGTCGTCTCTCGGAACCAATCCCGTAGCAAGAACTACCATATCAACCGGAATTCTTCTGACTGTCCCTATCAAAGTATCTTCTACCCTGATAGTGAGCCTGTCTTTTTCTTCCGGCATTAAAGCCCAGTCAGTTACTTCAGCAACGCGTCCTCTGATGAAATGAACTCCTTCTTTAAGAAGCTTATCATAGAATTCTTCGTAGCCTTTGCCCGGAGTTCTCATATCGATGTAGAAGTTATAAACTTCGGCGTCGGTATGTTCTTTAATTAAGTGAGCTAGCTTAAGCGAATACATGCAGCAAACGCGCGAGCACCACTTGTTGGTTTTAGCGTCGCGTGAACCCACGCAATGTATAATTCCAACGCTCTTCGGTTTTTTTCCGTCTCTTGTTAAGACTTCGCCGTTTGTCGGGCCCGATGCGTTTACAAGCCTTTCAACTTCGAGAGCCGTGAATACGTTCTGGTGTTTTCCATAGCCGTATTGCGGCGCGCGTTTTGCGTCAAACGGTTTAAAGCCCGTTGATAGTATTATTGTGCCGACTTCTATTTCTTCATAAGTATCTATCTGGTGCAGGTCAATTGCGTCTCTGTCACATGCTTCAATACAGGTCTTTTTGCATCTTCTCGATTTGAAGTCAATACATGTTTCCGGATCGACCAATACAACCTGCGGAGTCGCCTGCGGGAACGGTATGTAAACCGGTTTGCGCATGCTTAATCCCTGGTTGAATTCGTCCGGGTATTTAGCTTCTTTATATATACATGCGTCGATACAATCCATACATCCAACGCACAGGTCCTCTTTAATATATCTTGGTTTGTGCCTTACAGTAGCTTTGTAGCTGCCGACGAAACCTTCGACTTTTTCAACCTCTGCATATGTCCAGAGCGTTATGTTCGGATTATTTTTAACAGCCGACATCTTCGGAGTTAAAATACATGCCGCGCAATCAAGCGTGGGGAATGTTTTATCGAACATCGCCATGTGGCCGCCAATTGTCGCTTCGCGTTCAACAAGGTAAACCCTCTTGCCCGCGTTCGCGATTGTAAGAGCCGCATGAATGCCCGCTATTCCGCCGCCGACTATCATGACCGCGGGATTAATAGGCACTTCTTTCTTGATAAGCGGTTTATGGAAGAATACGCGCTGGATACCCGCTCTTGCGAGATCCTTCGCTTTTTCCGTCGCCATAACCTTATCGGTATTAACCCATGATACATTTTCCCTGATGTTTATCATATGGAAGTAGTACGGGTTAAGTCCGCCTTTTTCCGCTGCAACGCGGAATGTATGCTCGTGCAATAACGGAGAGCACGAAGCTACCACTATTCGGTTGAGCTTGAATTCTTTTATATCGTTTTGAATAAGTTCCTGTCCCGGGTCCGAACACATGTATTTGTAATCTCTTGATACAATTACGCCGGGCAGCGTCGCGACAAATTTCTGAACTTCTTCTACATTCACTACTGATGCGATATTATGCCCGCAATGGCAGACATAGAAACCTATTCTTGGTGAACCATTTCCGTTAGTACTAGACATAAGCCGGTTCGCCTCCTTTCACGGTTTTCAATACCTTTTCAGGTTTAACAAATAATCTCTGCATGCCGAGTTCTTTTTGAGGAATATCCATCGCCAGACCCATAAGCTGGGAGAAATACATAACAGGAAGATTAATATCCTCGTTGAATTTCTTGTTGATATCGGTCTGGTAGCATTCCAGGTTAAACTGGCACAACGGGCAAGCTGTAACCACAACATCGGCGCCGTGCCTTGCAGCTTCCTTAAGTAATATATAACTGAGCGGCAAGCCAACCTCGGCAACTGTGCCTGTCAGGCTTCCACCGCAGCATCTTGTTTTCAAAGGCCAGTCGACCGGTTCTGCTCCGAGAGCTTTCACCAGGTTATCCATTGTCTGCGGGTCTCTTTGATCGTCAAATGTTGAATATGGCCTTACTGTCTGGCATCCGTAATAAGAAGCTACTTTAATTCCTTTAAGCGGGTGTTTCTTCGCTTTTGCGATAGCTTCTATTCCGATGTCATTGATCAATACGTCCAGCGGATGGCGCACTTTTACTCTGCCCGTGAAATTCAGCCCGGCTTCTTTTAAAGCGTGAACTGTTTTCTCTTTAAGAGCGGGGCTTTCATTAAGGTACTTCATAGTTTTAATAAGAACCATGTAGCACGCCGCGCATGGAGCAATAACCTGTATCTCTTCTTCTTTTTCGAATTGCTTTTCAGCAAGCGCAAGGTTCCTTGCGGCGATTGAAAATGCGTTCACTTCGTCAACAGCCATATAAGCCGTCGCGCCGCAGCAGTTCCAGTCTTCGATTTCCGTATAATCGATCTTAAGAGCTTTGAAGACGGCAAGAAGCGATTCTTCATAAGCCCTTCCGGTACATTTTAGCGAGCATCCGGGATAATATAAGTACTTCACTTTACAGCCACCTCCTTAACTTTATCCAGTCCATTCAGTAATTTCGCAAAGCCTTTTCTGTCCTTTATCTTTTCACTCTTCATCGACATCCTGCCTGTTTTCCATAATTTCCATCCTAACAAAGCGTTTCCAAACATCTTGAACGGGTTGGTTTTCAAAAATACTTTCACAAGAAGCGGCCCTTCGCTGCTCCTTCCGTTTTTCTTAACCTGATCAAAGAAACTTGTAGCCAGCGCGGGTGTGGGGAGATGTTTAGGATAATATCCCCCGGCGATAGCTTCGCGTTTCAATGCATACATTACATCTGTGATCTTTATTTCTTTTGGGCATTCTACGGTGCATGAATAACATGAAGCGCACATCCATACAGTCGAGCTGCTTAGTACTTCGTCCTTGAAACCTTCCCGCACCATAGCGATTATTTTTCTTGGCGTGAAATCCATATAATGGCTTACAGGACATGTTGCGCTGCAGGTTCCGCACTGTATACAGTTATACATTGCTTCGCCATGGGCAATGTCGGCTATTTTCTTTGCGAAGTTCTTATCAAGTTCATTTTCGTACTTGATAGTTCTCCGTATAGAGCCGCCATTTGAGCCCGGCGCAAATTTTTTTGATTCAATAGTTTTATCCATTGATTGATTTCTCCTTAATGTTTCTTTGTAATTTGAGAACTTGGTTGTGAACCAGAGTTTCAACATTTGTCACGGCATGCTCAACTTCGGAAGTGAGGCCGGCCCCGGAGGCAAAGTTTCCGCCTTCGATTCCGTATATAGTTATTTTTCCGGGAAGTATGTCAAGCGCTTCTGAAAGCTTCAGAGCCTGCAGAATGCCGAATGTATGAGAGGAAAACCTGAAGAGTTCCATTGAGTGAATATCTTTGCCCTCTTCAATAACGTGTAAGGCGCCCGGGCTGGACCCGGATTGTACAGCGTCGATCAATATGACTTGCCTTCTGCCATACCATAGATCCATCAGTCTTGCTCCGTCGCCATCGGATTCAGCTACATCCACATCAAATAAACCTAATTCCTTGATTCTTCTTGCGGCTGTTAATCCTGCTGCGTCATCTGACCTGAATTCGTTTCCAATTCCTATGACTAATATCGTATCTCTGGACTTTAACATAAAAATTCTTTCCTTTTGAATATCGGCGCGTCTGCCTTTTTCAGGGAAGGCGGGCCGGTGTGAGATTATTACTCACGTTGTATATTAAGTTTTATGAAATGCGTAGCGCATGATATGCACGGGTCGTAATTTCTTACGGCCTGTTCGCATTTCAAAACAAGCTCGCTCTCAGGGAGCGAGATATATTTTGGCACAAATAATCTTAGATCGTTTTCAATTGTCTTCTGGTTCTGCGAGGTTGGCGGCACAATTTTCGCATCTTCAATAATACCGTTATTATCAACCCTGTACCTGTGATAGATCATTCCCCTCGGCGCCTCTGTGCATGCATAACCGGTAGCTTCTTTAACTTTGATATCTACGTATGGTTTTTCAGGGGCTTCGTAATTATCTATTATTCTTAGCGCTTCTTCGCATGCGTAAAATGTTTCTATAGCCCTTACAATAATACTCTTGAATGGATTTGTACACGGCGCCGTGAGCCCGGCTTCAGCCGCCAGTCTTTTGGATTCCGGCGTAAGCTTATCGTAATTCAGGTTAAATCTTGCTATCGGGCCAACCATGTAATTGCCGCGTACCCTTATTTTAGAATGCAGCGCGTTTGAATGCTCTACGTGCTCTTCAATAAAATGAAAATCATATTCTTCCGGCTTTATATCGATTCCCTTGCTTGAAACTATCCTGCCCTCATTAAGCGGATATTCATCAGGATGAACAAGAGAAACAAATTCATAATCATATTCGAATTCAGGAAATTCAAACGTCGAAACAAGCTTAATTGCGTCAACGGCCGCGCCGCGCGCCCACTTGATCTCTTCAGCAAGCTTTAACAGATCTTTCTTAGACGGGACTTTGTAGAATCCGCCTACCCTAATATTAACCGGGTGAATTTCTCTGCCGCCGACAACGCGCATAATTTCATTACCGGCCTTCTTAAGGCGCAATGCGCTCTTAACAACGTCCGGATAAACTTTTGCCATTTCTGCAACGTCATGGTAGCCAAGGAAATCAGGGGCATGAAGCATAAACACATGCAGCGTGTGGCTTTCTATCCATTCGCCGCAGTAAAGCAATCTTCTCAGCTCTCTGAGCTGTCCGCCAACCTTAACTCCGAAAGCGTCTTCCATCGCGTGAACCGCGCTCATCTGGTAAGCAACCGGGCATATGCCGCAAATCCTTGCGGTAATATCAGGCGCATCATAATATGGCCGGCCTCTTAAGAACGCTTCAAAAAATCTCGGCGGTTCAAAAATTTTCAGCTTAACGTCGGCAACTTCGCCGTTCTTAATTTTTATATATAGCGCGCCTTCGCCTTCAACCCTGGCAAGATAATCAACTTTAATTGTCTTGTTTCTCATTGGCTTCGCTTTCTTTTCTGAATTGTTCGGCATAGGCGTTATATGTTCTGTACATGCTCATTATTTCAAAACTTGAATAATCAAGCTCTTTAAACTGTTTGGTCAGCGATTTTGTATTTGTCGAGTCCATCGGCCCGAAGCATCCGTAGCATCCCCTGTTGAATGATGGGCAGATCGCGCCGCATCCGGCATGAGTAACAGGACCCATGCATGCCGCGCCGCCTGCTACCATTACACAGACGTTGCCTTTAAGCTTACACTCAACGCAAACGCTGTGAGAAGAAATGTTAGGTTTTCTCTTATGGATGAAGGCCGACATCACTTCTATCAGCTGATACTTATTTATCGGGCAGCCATGCAGCTCAAAATCTACGTTAATATATGAGCTTACGGGCATTGACCTTACCAGCGTTGAGATATATTCAGGAGTCGCGTAAACAATTTTGGTAAACTCTTTTACGTCTTTCCAGTTCCTGAGAGCCTGGATTCCGCCGGCGGTCGCGCATGCGCCAATTGTTACAACATACTTGCATGATTTTCTTATCTCGCGGACTATATCAACATTATCCGGATTTGTGACGCTTCCTTCTATCAAACCAATATCATACGGACCCTTAAGCATACGGCTGCTTGCTTCCGGGAAGTAAGCTATATCAATCTCGCCCAGAACGTCAAGAAGCTCGTCTTCAGCGTCAAGCAGCGATAGCTGACATCCGTCGCATGAAGAGAGTTTAAACACAGCCAGTTTTGGTTTCTTATTCATATCACAGCTCCCGTACGTCAAAAATTCTTTTTACATGCGAATAACTGAATACCGGCCCGTCTTTGCAAACAAAATTTGAGCTATACTGGCAGTGACCGCAGAAACCAATGGCGCATTTCATATTGCGTTCCATAGATAAATAAATATTGTGTTTCGGCACGCCCCTGGTCTTGAGCTCGTCAATCGTATACTTCATCATAACTTCCGGCCCGCATACCATTGCAAATGTTGAATTCGGCTCAAGCTTTATATATGAAAACAGTTCAGTTACAACTCCAACGTTTCCTCTCCACGAAGAATCGCTTCTATCAACGGTAGTAAGAATTTCGATCTTGTGTTTGCGCGTCCATTCTTCAAGCTCGACCCTGTACAAAAGGTCGCGCGCCGTCCTTGCGCCATAAAGCAAAATTACTCTGCCGTAATTCTTCCGGTGTTTGAAAATATAATATATTGCAGGCCTCAGCGGCGCAAGTCCTATTCCGCCGGTAACTATTACAACATCTTTTCCCTTAGCTTCTTCAACCGGCCAAGAGCTACCAAAAGGCCCTCTTATGCCGATTACATCGCCCTTCTTAAGCTGCGAGAGCGCGGATGTTACGTACCCAACTTTGTGAATGGTATGAGTAATTGATGTATCTTTAGATGAATCGGAAGAGATAGATATTGCGGCTTCGCCCTGCCCGAAAGCATAAACCATGTTGAACTGCCCGGGCTTGAAACTGAATGTTTTCTTATTATCGTCATCGTGCTCGAGTATTAGCGAAAAAATATCATTTGTATCCCACGAGGTCTTCCGGATCTTCATCAGGAACGGAACCATTGGGTCAGGCTTAACTAGCGTTTTTTTCTCTATTTCAAGTATCTCGTTCATTATTAAACTCTTTTGTAAACGTCTAACAGCTGCATTCTTGTGGCGTTCAGCCTCATTTCCAGAATGTGAGCAAATCTCTTAAGCATTTCATACCCGAGGTTCGGGTCCTGTTCGCATTTATTCCTGAGGCACTCGCCGTCTAAAGCAATAGCCCTTACTTCTTCTATAGCATGGGCGTCAAAGTGCCACCTGTAGGGTGATATTATCCATGACCAGCCAAGGATTTGCCCCGGCCCTATTGTCAGGATCCTTATCCTGCCTTTGTCTCTTCCGTTGAATTCAAGAGCGACTTTACCGTTTCGTATCAGGTAAAATTTTTCGGCTTCATCTCCCTCTTTGAATATTGACTGGTCCTCATGAAAAACAACGTTTGAAGCGCATCCGACTATCTGGTTCAGATATTCTTCATCCAGGTCCTGGAGGAAGGGATGGCTGCGCAGTATTCTTGATAAGTCTTCCATGGTATTATTAGTTTGGTTTATTGATTCTTTCTTATTATTTCTGCTTCACGAGTAATATCTATTCCAACCGGGCACCAGGTAATGCATCTTCCGCAGCCTACGCAGCCGGAAGTTCCGAACTGATCGATCCAGCTTGCCAGCTTATGCGTCATCCATTGCCTGTATCTCGCTCTGGGAGTGGTGCGGAAATTTCCGCCCGCAACTTTTGAAAACTCCATTGTAAAACACGAATCCCAGCTTCTCCATCTCTCTGTATGGTCGCCTTTAAGGTCTGACACATCTTCCACGTTTGAACAAAAACATGTGGGGCACACCAAAGTGCAGTTCGCGCATGTTAAACATCTTGATGCGACGTCGTTCCACTGGGGATGTTCAAGATTTCCAAGCAGCAGCTCTTTAATCCCTTTCGTATCAAGCTTCCTGCCCATATGATCGGACGCATTTTTTATTCCGTCGTTGGCTTTCTTCAAGTGTTCTTCGGATGCCTCAACGGTTTTTAACGCGTCAATAAATTCTTTGCCTTTCGGCGTTCCTTCTGTAACAACAAAGTAATGTTCGTTATCATTTATAATTTCTGTAAGAGATATGTCAAAACCTGAAGAAGCTTTGGGCCCGGTATTCATTGAAACGCAGAAACATGTTTCGCCTGCTTCTGTGCAGTTAACAGCCACTATAAAAACGTTCTTTCTTACTTTGTTATAATATGAATCAGCGAACGACCCGTTATTAAAAACTTTATCCTGCACAAGCAGCGCTTTAATTTCGCATGAACGGACGCCGATAAAAGCGTACTTAGGAATTTCGTCGTTATTTTCTTTGATCTCAAAAGATTTGCCCTGCCTGTCGGCTTCCCATAACTTAAGCTTGGCGGGAAAGAGGTATTTTTTCCAGGAGTGGGGTCCAACTACATATCCAAACAGCGCTTTATCGTTTCTGTTCTTTAGCCTGTAATACCCGGCTTCCTGTTCGTCTGTAACGCCAACCGGCAGATCGGTTGATTTTTCTATCTCATCATAAACTATAGCGCTATCCCTTACAGTAGGCCCTACTATATTATACCCGCTTTTTTTCAAATGATCAAAAAGACTATCGATATCCGCTCTTTGAATAACTTTCATTTTAGCGCCATTTTATCGTTTACCGTATTCTGCTATTACGGTTGAATTAAGCCCGCCCCTAACGGAAAATTCGCCTTTTACTTCCATCCATTTGGGCCTGAGCGTCTTTACAAGATCTTCAAGTATCCTGTTTGTTAAGTTTTCGTAGAAAATTCCTTCATTTCTGAATGATTGTAGGTAGTATTTCAGAGATTTAAGCTCTACACACAGCTTACCGGCTATATAAGAAATGGTGATTGAGGCAAAATCGGGCTGCCCAGTTTTTGGACATAAAGAAGTAAACTCGCCGGTTTTGTGAATAATAAGATATTTTCTGGCTGGAAACGAATTATCAAAAACCTCCAGAAGCTTTATCTTCTCAGGATTACTCTTAATGGGGTCAAATTTCTTCATAAATCACCAAATTTCTGAACTCTTATCTGCAATATAACCTTTACAAATTTCAGATTTTCATTCAAAAATAATACATTGAGCGCCACATAAAAAAAGACTTGCGTCAGTTCAAAACATGATAATTGTCATAGGATTGAATTGGTAAAAACACTATTTTTGATACTAAATTGGCGTACTTTCTTTAATTCATTATTATATATATGAAAAAAATTACATTACCATTGGTTTTTGCCCTCTTATTTACAACGTTTGCATTTTCCCAGGATAAAACTGGACACGAATATTGCTCCCAGAAGAGAATGCATACTCCGCATCAGGAGTTGATAAATTTTGATTCGCCAAACACACCGACGCACAGCTATGACGCTCTCAACTATCAGCTTAATTTGGATATAAGAAGCTGCTTCATTTCGCCGTATCCGCATAGCTTTAATGGAAGCGAGATTATTACGCTTAAATCTGATACGATACTGAGCTCTATTACTTTGAATGCGAACAATACTTCTCTGACTATTAATTCTGTAGGACTTGCGGGAGTTTCATTTACTCATTCAGCGAATATTTTGACTATTACGCTTAACAGGACTTATAATTTCGGCGAGATAGTGCAGGTTAGCATTAATTATTCTCATAATAATGTGAGCGATCTTTCGTTTTATGTAAGCAACGGTATGGTATTCACAGATGCGGAGCCCGAAGGCGCGCGCGGATGGTTCCCCTGCTGGGATAAACCGTCTGATAAAGCTACGCTGGACCTGACCGCGAAAGTTCCTTCGAACGTAAAGCTCGGCTCAAACGGAAGGCTGAACGACTCGACTGTTACAGGCGATACAATTTATTATCACTGGATAAGCCGCGATCCGATCTCAACTTATCTTATGGTAATGTCCGCTAAAGTAAATTTCAATCTTGATATCGTGTACTGGCATAAAATTTCAAATCCTTCGGATAGTATCCAGATGCGGTTCTATTATAATGCAGGAGAGAATCCTGCGCCCATAAAAAACATTATTGTCGACATGACAAATTTTTATTCGTTCAGGTTTGGAGAACATCCGTTTGAGAAGAACGGGTTTGCCACTTTGAACCCGCAGTTTATTTGGGGCGGAATGGAAAACCAAACGCTCACAAGTTTGTGCCAGAATTGCTGGAGCGCCAATTTAGTATCCCA
Organism: uncultured Ignavibacteriales bacterium; assembly: GCA_964568655.1. Classification (GTDB taxonomy): domain Bacteria; phylum Bacteroidota; class Ignavibacteria; order Tepidaquicellales; family OLB5; genus CAWFKW01. The sequence continues at coordinate 14,481 of CAZMRG010000031.1, forward strand.
CGAATTCGGCCACCAGTGGTTTGGGGATATGATATCTCCGGGCACATGGGCAGATGTTTGGTTGAATGAAGGTTTTGCAACTTATCTTGAAGCTCTATGGGATGAACATACAAGCGGTTATGCAAGTTATAAGAACGCAATTGTGCAGGATGCAAATGAATATTTAAGCTCTAATCCGGGATGGCCGATATATAATCCTCAGTGGGCTATTATCACGCCTGATGAAAACACGTTATTTAACACAGCTATTACATACGATAAAGGAGCTTGCGTGCTGCATATGTTAAGATACGTTCTTAACGATACAAACGTGTTCTTTAACATGCTGAAAGGTTATGCTACGGATACAACAAACTTTAGATTGAAAAATACGACAACCGACGATTTTGCGGCAAAGATAAGCCAGGTTACAGGACAGGACTTAACATGGTTCATTAACCAGTGGGTAAAGTATCCTGATCATCCAATTTATCAGAATTCGTATTGGTTCGCAAATAATGGCGGCGGAAATTATTCAACAACGTTTATAGCAAGGCAGATACAGACAACCACGCCGTATCACAGGATGCCGCTTACTTTGAAAATAACATTTGCTACAGGACCGGATACAACTATCAGGGTTATGAATGATTTCACAGGGCAGACATGGGTATTTAACCATAACCGCCAGCCGTTAACGTTCACATTTGACCCTAATAATGATATAGTATTGAAACAGGGCACCACGTTAACCGGGCTCCCCGGAGAGAACCAGATCCCGAAGAAGTTCGCATTATACCAGAACTATCCGAATCCGTTCAATCCCTCGACAAGGATAAACTTCGACCTGCCGCAGAGATCATTTGTGACGGTGAAGATATATAATTCGATTGGTCAGCTGGTTATGACTCCTGTAAATGAAGAACGCGTTGCGGGAAATCATATATTAGAGATCAACATAAACAACCTGCCGTCCGGCGTATACTTCTACGAGATTAACGCAAAAGAAGATAACAGCGGTAAGAATTATGTTGATACAAAGAAAATGGCATTAGTGAAATAATATTTAGTTTTCATTCATCCGAAGCATCGGATGAATAATATAAAAATCAAAAAGCCCCGCTCATTTGAGCGAGGCTTTTACATTATTTTAAATTATATCCGTCTGCCTGCTTTAAGCGGTCTGACGGCTTGCTATACTTTAATCATCTCATTATTGTAGTTTGAAATTTTTGAAACCACAGAATCTTCTGTAGTTATCAGGTCTTTCAACGAAATTCCGTTCAGCGCTCCGTCAACTGCGCCCTGTATTGTTTGCCAGAGCGAACGTATAGAACAATCAATTGAGTTTGTGCAAATATCTACAACTCCGCTATGGCTCTTGCAGAACTCGCCGTCATAAAGCCTGCCGCCAAGAGCGTTAATAACGTCTATAAGCAAAATCTCGTTAGCGGGGCGGCTGAGCGTGTAACCCCCGATTTGCCCGCGTGAGCTTTCCAGAAAACCACCGATGCGAAGCGCCCTGAGTATTTTTGCAACATTGGCCGCTGTCATTCCTTCAGTCTGGCTTATCTCGGGAATTGTCAGGCCCTTGCCGTTAGAATCTTTTGCAATTCTAAGCAGGCACCTTAATCCGTATTCTTCCTGTGAGCTGAATTTCATTTTCGTATTTGTTTATTACTACTTATTCTTTATTGTTCGAAACGCGGAATTTTTGAGCCGCATGCTTTTGCATGTAATATCTGCTCATAAATTTCAGGCGAAACAGACGGGCCCTCTTTTGCGCAATACTGGTTAAACGCTTCCGTTAGTTCATATGCAACCATGTCGGCTGTTTTGCCTTCAATGTTCATGCGCTGCATTAAAAATACTATCTCACCGTTTTTGAAAAGCGCTATGAACGGCGATGATGGCGGCACTCCCGGAATATATGCATTTCTGAAGTGGTCTACCGCGTCTCTATCCTGTCCCGCAAATACGGTCAGGCTGTTATCCGGAATTTTGCTGTTCTGCAGCGCCATTGTTACTCCCGGCCTTGCGCTTCCTGCCGCGCATCCGCAAACTGAGTTTATCATAACCAGCGCCGTGCCCTCGGTTGGCGATAAATATTTATCAACGTCGGCTGGAGTGTGCATTTCTTTGAATCCTGCGGCAACAAGCTCATCCCTCATCGGCTGAACCGCTTCAGGATCGTAGATCGGACCTCTTGTGTTAATCTCAAACATAATGTTAAATTTATTTTAGTTTATATTTTTGTTTCAATACTCTTAGTATAAATTCAGTTGCAGCTTAGCTTCTTCGCTCATCATGCTCATATCCCATGGCGGATCCCATACAAGTTTTATGACGCAGCTTTTTACTCCGGGTATTGAGCGTACTTTGCTTTCAACCTCAGGAGGCAGCGAGCCCGCTACCGGACAAGCCGGTGATGTGAGGGTCATGTCAATATTTACATTGGCCTCGTCATCAATAAAGATCCCGTATATCAGACCCAGCTCGTAAATGTTTACAGGTATTTCCGGATCGTAACAGCTTTTCAAAACTTCGACAACGGAGTTGTTAATATCCGCTTTATCAACTTTCTGCGCTACTGCGCCGTTGTTATCCTGTTTTATTTCTGTGTTTTCAGCCATTCAAATATTATGAATTTTGTTTCTGTTTCAGTTTATATCCCAGCGCGTACATCTTCATTTGCTTTATCATTGCAGCCAGCCCGTTTGCGCGCGTTTGCGCAAGGTGCTGTTTCAACCCTATCTTATCAATAAATTCCAGCTTAGCGTTTATTATTTCGTCCGGGCTCTTCCCCGAAAGCGTTCTTATCAGCAGCGCTATCAAACCTTTTACTATTGTTGAATCGCTATCAGCCCTGAAAAAAATATTTCCGCCGTCTTCATCTGTTACCAGCCAAACGCTTGACTGGCAGCCTTTCACTTTATAGCTATCGGTTCTTTTATCTTCAGGATACCCGTTTAATTTCTTGCCAAGCTCTATAATGTACTCATACTTGTCGGTCCAGTCCGGAAAGAAGCTGAACTCATCAACAATCTCGTTCTCAATTTCAGCGATCGTCATTTTAAAATACTTATGGCTTTCTTCAAGCCGTCTATAAATACATCAACTTCTTCAAACGTGTTATAAACCGAAAATGAAGCTCGCACAGTTCCCGGAATTTTAAACCTGTCCATCAGAGGCTCAGTGCAATGCTGCCCTGTTCTGACGGCAATTCCCATAGTATCAAGCATAATCCCGATATCCATAGCATTAGCGCCATCTACAATAAACGATATAACGCCGATTTTGTTTTTTGCGGTTCCAATCAGCTTTACGCCGTCTATTTTTTGAATTTGCTCAGCGGCATATTCAAGCATTTCATTTTCGTGTTCATGCATTTGTTCCAGGCCAAGCGAATTTATATAATCTATCGCAGTGGCAAGTCCTAAGGCGCCTTCAACATTGGGCGTACCCGCTTCAAACTTCATCGGTATTGCGTTAAAAGTTGTCTTTGCAAAGCTTACGCGTTCTATCATATCGCCGCCTGTCTGATACGGAGGCATAGCTTCAAGATACGCCGCCTTGCCGTATAATATGCCAATACCCATCGGGGCAAACATCTTATGTCCTGAAAAGACGTAGAACTCACAGTCCAGGTCTTTTACGTCTACTTTTGTATGCGCAACAGCCTGCGCGCCGTCAACGAGAACCGGGATATTTTTTTCATGCGCGAGCCTGATTATTTCTTTAACGTCGTTTATTGTGCCAAGCGTATTTGAAATATGGCCTATTGCAACCAGCCTGGTTTTGCCGTTCAACAGCTTTTTATATTCATCTATTAAAAGCTCTCCGCTATCTGTAATAGGAATTATTCTCAGCTTAGCTTTTTTCTCTATGCAAAGCTCCTGCCACGGAACAATGTTTGCATGATGTTCCATTTCAGAGATAATTATCTCATCGCTCTCGCCCACGTTGATCTTGCCAAAAGAATATGCGACTAAGTTTATTGCTTCAGTCGCGCCGCGTGTGAATACTATTTCACGCGATTCGGAGGCGTTAATAAATGTTTTAACTTTCTCTTTCGCTTCTTCATATAGTGCCGATGCTTCTGCGCTTAGAGTATAGACGCCGCGGTGTATGTTAGCGTTATAATTCTTATAATAATTTACAATAGTATCTAAAACCATTTGCGGTTTTTGGGAAGTGGCGGCATTATCTAAATATACAAGCGGCTTCCCGTTAATTTCTCTTTTAAGAATCGGGAAATCCTTCCTTACCTGTTTAACATCTATCCTATTTAGCGTCTTTGTAAGCTGCATTATTTTAATTTCTTAAATACCAGGTTATTCAGATGTTCGTGCAGCGGTTCCAGTTTAATTTCATCGAACACATCGTTTGCGAACGCTCTTATCAATACCGCCCTTGCCTGCTCTTCGCCAATTCCGCGCGAGCGCAGGTAAAAAACCGATTCATCATCCAACTGCCCAATAGCTGCGCCATGCGAACATTTCACGTCGTCAGCATAAATTTCAAGCTGGGGCTTGGTATCTATCATCGCGTCTTTTGTAAGCAGCATAGCTTTATTTGACTGGTACGCATTTGTTTTCTGCGCGTCTTTCCTTACAAATACTTTTCCGTTAAATACGCCGCGCGATTTTCCGCCAAGAACGCCCTTATACAGCTCGCGGCTTTCGCAGCGGGGTTTTGCATGGTCAATAAGCGTATGGTTATCAACATGCTGGGAGCCGTCTATAATATATAATCCGTACAGGTTTGCCTGCGAATTTTCATCGTCAAGCTCTGTATTTAAATCGTTCCTGGTAAGCGCTCCGCCAAGCGAAACGGTATATGTTGTAAAATTACTATTCTTCTTCTGCTCCACTTGTGTCATGTTGATATGAAACGATTCAGTATTTTCATCCTGGATCTTATACAGTTCCAGGTATGAATTCTCGCCAGATATAATTTCCGTTACTACGTTCGTGAGGTTAGCCGATTCACCTATGCTGTGATATGACTCAACAAGTTTAACCTGTGAACCTTTACCGAGCACTATCAGATTTCGCGGCTGCGCAAGAGCATTCTCACCGTCATTACCTGTAAAATTTAAAATGTGAATTGGGTCCTCGATAATTTTATTATCAGGAACGTTTATTACAATTCCGTCCTGCGCAAACGCGGTGTTCAGCGCGACAAATCCATTTTCTATTTTTGCATATTTTGAAAAATATTCCGAAATGAAATCAGGATTGTTCTTAAGCACGTTTGAAAAACTATCTACGGTAACGCCTTTTGCCTGCGGAAGCAGTTTAGTGAGCTCGTTATTATAAACGCCGTTCACAAGAACAATTATATTTTCAGGCAAGCCATGTATCAGTTTCTCTTCAATTTCTTCCAGGCTAACCGATGTTTTGCCTGTTTTCACAAAGCTATATTTCAGAAGATTCGCGATGTTTGTGTATTTCCACTCTTCATTTTTTATAGTAGGGAAGTCAAACTCCTCGAATTTTTTGATCGCGTCTTTTCTTATTTTATGAAAGCTTCCGCCTGCCTGTCCGTTCAAGCCTTCTTCAAATGCTTTGAAGCTTTCTAAGTACCACTCTTTAGTATGTGTTCTGTCAGTCATTGTTTTAATTTCTTTTCAGTATATGACGGGTAATTCCCGTCAATTAATAATTAGACCGCTGCGCCAACTGTATCACTGTGCTTTACCCAGTGATCGTAACCCTTATCTTCAAGTTCCAAAGCAAGTTCTTTTCCTCCGGATTTCACTATCTTTCCGTTAACAAGCACGTGAACAAAATCGGGGACAATATAATTAAGCAGTCTCTGGTAATGCGTCACTACAATCACAGCGTTATCCTTTGAACGGAAAGTATTTACTCCGCTTGATACTATCTTCAGCGCGTCAATATCGAGCCCGGAATCTGTTTCATCAAGCACTGCAAGCTTTGGCTGCAGCATCTGAAGCTGGAATATCTCGTTGCGTTTCTTTTCGCCGCCTGAAAATCCCTGGTTAACTGCGCGGCTGATAAGCGATTCATCCATTCCCAGGATTTTGGTTTTTTCTCTGAGGTATTTCAGAAACTCTCTCGCATCCAGCTCCTCAAGTCCGTTATATTTCCTGATCTCATTCAGAGCGGTCTTTAAAAAAGTTGCGTTGCTCACGCCCGGAATTTCTACAGGGTACTGGAAAGCAAGGAATAAACCTTCTCTTGCTCTTTCCTCCGGATTCAGCTCAAAGAGGTCCTTGCCGCGGAATGTTACTTCGCCGCCGGTGACCTCATATCCGTCTTTACCCGCTAAAACGTTTGCCAGCGTGCTTTTACCGGAACCGTTAGGTCCCATGATAGCATGGACTTCGCCTGCGTTTACCTTTAGGTTAACGCCCTTTAATATTTCTTTTTCTTCAACTCTTACGAATAGATCTTTTACGTTTAACATTTTAATATTCTGCTTTCTTACCTGAAATATAGTTTTATTTAATTACTATTTATTATTTATCCGACGCTGCCTTCAAGCGATATGCTTAAAAGCTTTTGCGCTTCAACGGCAAATTCCATCGGAAGCTCACGGAACACTTCTTTGCAGTAACCATTCACGATCATATTAATCGAGTCTTCCTGCGATATGCCTCTTTGCCTTAGATAAAATAGCTGGTCCTCGCCGATCTTTGATGTGGTCGCTTCATGCTCTACTTTTGCAGTTGGGTTGCCGACTTCAATATACGGGAACGTATGCGCGCCGCATTTATCGCCAAGCAGTAATGAATCGCACTGCGTGAAGTTTCTCGCGTTATCCGCATTCTTGTGCACTCTTATCAGTCCGCGGTATGAGTTATTACTCTTGCCTGCTGAAATACCTTTTGAAACTACTGTGCTTCGGGTGTTCTTGCCAAGATGGATCATTTTTGTGCCGGTATCGGCCTGCTGGCGGTTGTTTGTTACCGCAACAGAATAGAACTCGCCTACCGAATTATCTCCCTGCAAAATGCAGCTTGGATATTTCCATGTAATAGCCGAACCGGTTTCAACCTGCGTCCACGTTATTTTTGAATTAACACCGCGGCATGCTCCGCGCTTTGTGACAAAATTATATATGCCGCCTTTGCCTTCTTTATCGCCCGGGTACCAGTTTTGAACCGTTGAATATTTTACGGTGGCGTTATCAAGCGCGACAATTTCTACAACGGCTGCGTGAAGCTGGTTTTCATCCCTTATCGGAGCCGTGCATCCTTCAAGATAGCTGACGTAACCGCCGTCATCCGAAATTAAAAGCGTTCTTTCAAATTGTCCCGTGCCAATTGTGTTTATTCGGAAATATGTGGATAGTTCCATCGGGCACCTGACGCCTTTTGGAATATAACAGAACGAGCCATCGCTGAATACCGCGGCATTTAAAGCAGCAAAGTAATTATCTGTGTAAGGTACTACCGAACCAAGATATTTTTTAACAAGTTCAGGATGTTCTTTTACAGCTTCGCTCATAGAACAGAAAATAATTCCAAGTTCTGAAAGCTGTTTCTTGAAAGTAGTTGTAACCGATACGCTGTCGAATACCGCGTCAACGGCTACTCCTGTTAATCTTTTTTGTTCTTCAAGCGAGATGCCAAGTTTTTCAAAAGTGTTAAGAAGCTCGGGATCGACTTCGTCAAGGCTGTTTAGAACAGGTTTCTGCTTAGGGGCGGAATAATATATAATATCCTGAAAGTCTATTTTCGGGTAAATAATGTTTGCCCATTTTGGATCTTCCTTCAGCGTTATCCAGTGCCTATATGCTTTCAATCTCCACTCAAGCATCCATTCGGGTTCATTCTTTTTGTGCGAAATAAGGCGGACAACATCTTCGCTGAGCCCTTTTGGGATAGTATCGCTATCAATAGTAGTTTCAAAACCATATTTATAGTCTTTTATCGCTAATTCTTCAACCGAGTTAAGTTCTGTGCTCATTGCGAAAATGTTAAAAATTCTTAAATTCTAATTGTTCAAAGATAGCTAATCTATACAAATTAGTCAAGATTAAAATTGAGTAAATCCTATTATTTTGATTATTTTGGGTTTATTGTATGATTTTTGACGAGAGAATTCTGTCTATCTGTTCTTTCATCCAGCCGCGGTTTTCGACGCTTGGCGCCCGGCCGATCTCATCGTAAATAACCGAAAGATTATCATGGTCTTTTCCATGGATTGCCGTGCATATCCTGGCAAGAAAATTTACATACAGAAGGAAACGCGAACTGAGATAATCAGGCATGTTTTTGTTGCCAATAAGGAAATGACGGAATGAGTCAATCAGGTTCAGAACGCTGTCAAACTGGTTGGTTTCGAAATAGATCTTCAGGAAATGGTTTTTTACCCTAAGCGTATAATAAAAATCATGGGTTTTAACTTTGGCAAGAAGCTTCAGCGCTTTATCATAATTTTTCAGGCGGTAGTTCAGCATTGCCGTAACAAAGTCGAATGCATTATCCCTGTTTTCGGGGCGGACCCGCTGTTTATAGTTTTCAATAAAATTTTTAGCCCATTCATAATCATGCTGTATCATTGCATCCCCGGCTATACTGATATAACTATGTTCGGGCAGGTAGTTATCTTCAAGAGGGTAGATGTCCTGTTCAAGCATCTCTTTGGTTATCTTAAAGTATTCTTTCTTGAAAGAAGCGTCTCCGTACAGCGATTTTTCTTTTGAGTAATTGTTAATAACAATATACGTTTCAATACGGATCTCTTTTTCCAGCGAATCGCCGTTCTTATTCAGAAGATCTTTAAGGGTATAAAAAATTTCAGTTCTTTCAGGAAATTTAAGGAGCAGCACAGTATTATACATTACCAGCATTTCAGGGTACATTGAAATATCCCTTTTTTCAATATAACTAAGCAATTCATCAAGAAGCTCAAACTGGGTGTCATGTTTGACCAATTTCTGCTGGCTGAACTGCACTGTATAGTAAAACAGCATGTTTGAAACAAAATAAAGCACGAACTGGTCTATCTCTTTATAGATGTCAGCGAATATTTTTTCCCGTTTACCCACGTCTTCTTTGTGCTCATAATACCTGTGCTTTTCTTTCAGTAAAAGATAATTGTAAAATAAATACCTGCTGTTTTTTACTTCGATTGCGCCGAGCATAGCTTCCATCTCTTTTGCATTCTTTTCAAAATGCTTCCCCAGGTTTCTCTCGGCAAGTTCGGAGATGGAATAACTCTTCAACAGTAAAGGATCGTTTCCGATTCTCCTGAATGCCAGGTAATTTTCGGCAAGCTCAAGAGTTTTTGAAAACAGGTCGCGGACCTTTTTATCTTTGTATTCTTCACCCGGGTAAATGGCGCTGAATATAAATTGTTTTGTCAGCTTGTCAGAGTCGAAATCCGGGTAATTCTCCGAAATTATTTCAAAAAGTTTTTGGGCTTTTGGACTGCTGTTAAGATAAGGAGATTTGAGGAAAAAGCCGAAATTTTCAAATTCATGCTTTGAAAATGTCTCAAGGAGTTCAAAAAGTTTAATATTATTCATTGGGTTAAATCGACAAATTTATACAAAAATAGTCATTTTTTCCAAAATTTACAACTAATCTGCAAAACCGCCAATCGACAACCGTCAAAAAGTTTCTTTGACATATAATTTTTACGATAGGTATCTTTGATACAGAATTAAGTGTGAAAAAAAATGAAAGAAGTTCCGGTCGATTCCTATATCATGAACATCCTGGCCTGCGCGGAGACCAAACCGGAGGATATTATCGTAAACAGGAAAATTGAAATTGTTCATGAATTACCGGAAGAGAAAGGAACTAAAAAATGAAAAACCGGGCAAAGTATTTAGGTAAAACAAGATATTATATAGAGCCTAACGGGATCTTTGGATGGATATTCCGCAGAGAAGGCTCCGACAGGGTAATAAAAAGAGATAAATTCAAACAGCTGCTTATTGTTTTCGCCGAGTCATATTGCTCAAAGGAAGAATCGGAGCTTTTGGTCTGCGATGATAACGGGATGCTTCAGGATATAATCAGGTTTGCCAATGGCGTTTCTTCAAGCCTGCAGAATTTTGTATGAACTTTAATTAAGATTTAATATTTCTCCTTATGCCGGAGAAGATACCGTTTTTTTGCCTGTAAATCATTAGTATCCCCCTATGTGATTTACACCCATTAGAGCGGATAGTAATTTGCCTTATAAATACTATCCGCTTTTTTTGATATTTGAAAAAATATGCTGCGTTTTTGCAGCAGAATCAAAACAAAAAAGGAGAAAACATGCCGGACGTTATTGATCAGCAAGTTATAGACTTTATAGCTACATGGTGTGATACGCCAGTAGGCTCTGTTGACCTTAAAACAACATTATCTAGTCTGGGGGTAACAACTGAAGATTGTTCCCAGCTAATAATGGATTTGGAAGATCATTTCGGACTGACCTATGTGCCAGGAGATGAAAACGGAATAACTACAGTGCAGGATGCGTCAAATTTGATACATAAGAAATTAAGCGGCGGAGGAGGCAGCGGCAGCGTCTAATAGAAATAATAAAAAAAGGAAATAAAAAAAGGCAGCGAGTTTCTTCAAATAGCTGGGAGCTATCTTCCGAAAACGTTGGCCACCCTTACAAAGCCAACTCCCGCTGCCGTCAATTCTCATGAGATTGTTAAAAAAGAACGTGGTTTAGCTAACCAAACCTTACATACAAATATAACTCAAAAAATAATTTTTGCAATAGCTAAAATACTTACCCTGAGTATTTTTTCGGTGCAAAAATTTTTCACTATAACTTTTAGCGGTTAAAACACTTCAGAATTTTTATATCATGCCGTCTTACTAATCTAGTTAAGCATATCTTTACACTCTTTCATCTGTTACAATTTTGCCATATATTCGTTAAATTTTAGCATAAATATGCCAAATTCAGGGCCTTCAAAAGACGAACTTCGGGATTATTGGACAAATAACCGGCAGTATTTTGATGAACTTGCAAAATATTACCTCGAAGCTGACAGGGAATATTATGACAAGTTCATTGCGCCGTTTTACAGCAATCCGTTCGGATCCGCTCCGCGGTCTCAAACCGGAAGCGGAAGCGGCTTAAGGATATTAGTCTTACTTGTGGCGGTTATCGGGGTATTGGCAGCGGGGGCAGTTGCGTTTTTTGTAATGATGCCGGCAGGTCCTGATTCCGGAGATGATAAACAAGTTAGCGCTCCGCGGGTAATTGCTGATACAGTCAAGAAAACGGAGAATCCAATAAATATTGCCTCTGATACCACGGTAAAAATTGTGAAGACAAATTCGCCGTACTTTGATAAGGCTCAGAAGTATTATCATGCCAAAGATTATGACGCGGCAGAAAAGTATTATAATTTAATCGATAAGAATGATGTTAACTACATGAATGCCCAAAAGAGATTGTTTGAAATAAAAATGATCCGCGATGGAGATAAATCAGATGAAGTGCAGCCTGTAGAACCCAAAAACAGAAACAGGAAACAACCGCTGGAAAGATTTCATTAACAGATAAATCATAATTAATATGAAAAGAAACTATTTTTTAACGGGAGTCCTGTTGGTTTTTTTGAGCTCAAATTTGTTTTCTCAATGGGTAAATCAGCCTATCCAGACTTCTAATAATTTTTTCTCCTGTTCTTTTCCTTCCGCTTCAACAGGCTTTGTGGTGGGCAGTACAGATATCATAATGAAAACCACGAACGGAGGGCAGAACTGGCTTGATATTTCTTTTGCAGGTAAAGAAGATCTTAACTCTGTTTGGTTCATTAATGAAAATACGGGATGGATAGCTTCAACAAACGATACTCTATACAAGACAACGAATAATGGCGTCAGCTGGAGCGCTTCTTTTAACCTGCAGAGCCAGGGCTACCGCGTATTTTTTGTAAACCAGCTTACAGGCTGGGCTATGGGGGCTCCTAAATTATTCAGGACCACCGACGGAGGTTCTAGCTGGAATTTGATCAACTCAAGCGTCGGGACCGATTTTACTTTTGTTGACGCCAATACCGGGTGGATGTCGACCTATTCATCAGGAACCTCATCAATCAATAAAACCACAGATGGAGGAGCCACATGGAATTTTCAGTTCATGACCACTGATTTTCGCGTGATATATGCCTTTAATTTTGTTAACGCAACTACCGGTTGGGCATCGGGATACAGAGAGATAGTGCTGAAAACCACAGACGGCGGGGCGAACTGGATACAGCAAAGAGATATGAATAATTCCGTGGGATTGTACTGGATCAATTTTGTTAACGCCAATACCGGATGGTTTGCAGGGGATAACGGCGAAGCTTTAAGCACTACAGACGGAGGGTCTACATGGAACGTATTAAACCTATTCAGCGGCAGATTTGAGCAGGTGCAGTTTGTTAATCAAACAACTGGTTGGATCGTAGGCGGACAGGCAAAAATATATAAGACTACCAATCTTGGTGGTTTAACAGGTAATGTAAGTAATTCGGGCATCGCGTCTGAATTTTCTCTCAACCAGAATTATCCAAACCCGTTTAATCCATCCACAGTTATCAGCTATTCCATACCTAAGAATGAATTTGTTACGTTAAAAGTGTTTGATGCGATTGGCAGGGAAGTTACAACTCTGGTCAACGAAAATGAAACGGCGGGGAATTATGAAATTACGTTTGATGCTTCTCAACTTTCTACGGGAATTTATTTTTATAGAATAGAAGCGGGTGAGTATACAGTGACTAAAAAAATGCTGCTGATTAAATAGTCTCAGAAATATCTCAGTCCCAAACTCCGGTTTGGGACTGAGTGAATAGAAACTCTATTTAAGTTTTTGCTATTTTTTGCCAAACCGTCTGACCGCTTTGAGCCGGGCTGACGGATATGTCGTCTTCAGATTATACAGCCTTTGCTACTTTTCTTTTCTTTATATATCTTATAGATACGTAAATTATCAATCCCAATATTGCTAAGATAGGAGATAATGCAATAACAACTGTAATTATTCCGCTTAGAATGCTTGTAAATCCCTGCAATCCTCTTTTAACGCCGTCGCCCAGCTCATAAAAGAATCCGCCGCCGGTGGAAGTCTGCAATAACGTCGGTTCATAAACCGATACCGCCAATGTGGAATAAGACGCCTGGTCCTTTAAATATTTCATCCTGCCTTCGGTGCGTTCAATGTTTTCCCTGACCGATGCGAGTTTTTGTTCAACCTCAACAACGCTTGTTAAGCTGGCAGTTTTTTCTTCAAGCAGCCTAAGCAGTCTTGATTCAAGTTCTTTCTGGGTTTTAACTCTCGCGTCGGCATCCATGTATTCTTCCGTCACATCATTTCCTGTAATATTCTCATTCATTACTTTTCCGGCTTTTGAAAGCTCGCCCAATAGCGCTTCAAACTTGTCTGATGCGACGCGAATTGTGATCGTTCCCTGCTTTTTGCCGCTTGCATTTAATGTCGCGCTGGAGTTTGTGATGTATCCGCCAAATTGCTGAGCAATCTGCTTAACTCTGCCCTCTGTATCATCATATTTTTCAACCTCCATGCTCATGGTTCCGGAGCGTATTATCATCCGCTTATCCTGCGTATTAAAATCCTGGTTAGGCTCGGTGTAATTCACCAGTTTATTCTCGCCGGACATTTGCTTCCCGTCGGTTTTAGGCGACGATTCTGTCATGTATTTATTTACTGTTCCGTTATCTATTGTTGGAGGAGGGGCTTCAACGTCGGTATTGGTAATGGTCCTTTGATTTTGGTCTTGGGAAATTTTTTCAGATTTTTGGTTGCAAGCCTGAAACATTGTCAGGTATGGCAGAACAAATGCTATTATTATGAGCGTTCTTTTGGTCATTTTTAACCTCGTTTTTGATCTGCCTTGTGTGGCAGGAATGTTATTTCATATACTACGCGTTGAATGAATTTGTTTCAGATTATCTTGTAACATGTCATTCTCGCGTAGGCGTGAATCCAGATAGTTTTTTATCCGATATTGCGGGTTTTAGTCCCGCCTTTTAGCGGCTTTGGAGTGGCAAGTGAGTGAAATGCAGTCATTCCCATTTTTTTCTATAATTTTACATATTTTTTAGATATTTTGCTCTTATTGATATGAAAAAACTCGCAAAAATATTTACTATATCTTGTTTGTTCATTGTTACGTGTTCTTATTCCCAGAATGATGTCAATTCAATTCTTGATAAAACGCTTTCATACCGCGGATTAACCCGCGAAGATGTGACCATTCCCATAGAGTTTTTCAGCGCAGCGGAAAAATCGCCTACCAACGATTCGAAGCTTATTCTCCCGCTTGTTAAAGATATGATGGTGCATCCGCTAAGGGCTATGACATGGCTGGATA
>CAZMRG010000032.1:0-11296 GCA_964568655.1 uncultured Ignavibacteriales bacterium
TGATTGCATCCAGTATTTTTCTATCGATCTTATCACTTCTATAAAATTATCCAGCTCAACAGGTTTTGTAATGTAACAATTCACGTTAAGTTCGTAGCATTTTTCTATATCCACTTCATTCTTTGATGTTGACAATATTATCACCGGTATTGTCTTTAATTCTTCGTTTTCTTTAATGTCTTTCAGCAGTTCTCTTCCGTCTTTTCTCGGAAGGTTCAGATCCAGAAGAACCAGGTCCGGGGTTGCCGCATTAGAATAAACCCCTTCCTTTTTTAAGTACTTTAATCCTTCGATCCCGTCTTTTACCGCAAATATGTTGTGCTCATGTCCGCACTCTTTAAATGCTTCTCTCGTCAGAAGCACGTCTCCGGGATTATCTTCAATCAAAAGGATTTCTGCCATTTAATGCAATTTAAACTTCTATATTTCTGAATCTTTAGCGGCGGCAATTGTGAAGTGAAATATAGAGCCTTTTCCTATTTCAGATTCAAGCCTGATTTCACCGCCATGGTTCTCAACTATCTTCCTGCTTAGCGCAAGCCCTGTGCCTGTGCCGGGATATTCGTTATTGTGGAGCCTTTGGAACATTGAAAATATCTTTTCGCTGTACTTCATATCTATACCGATACCGTTATCTTCAACGCTGAAGCGCCATGAGTTTTCACCGCGCGAGCATGAGATCTTTACAACCCGGTCAGCTGATTCGTTGAACTTCACGGCGTTATCTATCAGTTGGTAAAATAACTGGATTATCTGGTTCGCATCGCACTTTATTACAGGAAGCTCGCCGATCTCAAAAAGTGCTTTTGTATCTGCCTTAACGCTGAAATTATGCGTAATACCTTTAACCAGTTCGCCGCAGTCGGTTTCAGTGAATTCTTCTTTTTTTGTATTCAGTCTTGAGTAAACAAGCAGATCGGCTAAGATATTCTTCATTTTACTTACGCCGTTAACGGCATACGTAATAAATTCATCCGCGTCAGAATCAAGCTTGCCTCTGTATCTTTTTTCAAGAAGCTGTACATAGCTTGATACCATTCTTAGAGGTTCCTGCAAGTCGTGGGAAGCGATATATATAAACTGGTCCAGTTCTTCCTGCGTCTTCTTAAACTTAAGTTCAGTTTCTTCCTGTTTCTTTGATGTTTTTGAATTATCTCTTATTACAAATAAAATACCCGGTTTTTTCGCTTTGCCGTCGTTAAAAGGCGTAACATCAAAACTCACATGCGTTTCTTTATTGCCTGCGGAAACTAAAATTGAATGGTTCCAGTTCAGTAACGGTTCCTGGTTCTTCAGCGCAAGCTCAAACGGGATTTTAACATTTTTTCCTGTCTTTATATCAACAATCTTCACAGCATCGTTCAGGTGTTTACCCAAAACATCTTTTGCGTCTACCCCGATCAGGTTGCTTGCATATTGATTAATGTAATTCACTAACCCGTCAGCTCCTGCCGTTATGATCCCGTCGTTAATATTTTCGAGTATACTGTTCAATAAGATATAATCAAATGTTTTTTAATATTTTGTTTTCGGCTGATCAAAAAAATATTCTGCAGTTCTTGCGAAACATGCAGAATATTTTTATTTGATTTTCCAATTTTTTTATTATTTACTATTAATTCAGAATTATGATATAACTGCCTGATTATTTCTTCTCACGTTCGTCAAAGTAATCGCCAAGCTTGAATCGTATATTTACGAACGCTGAAAGCAGTCCGAAATGGCCCGTGTCAAGCTTTGAGAGCCTGATAGAAGGTCCGATAGCGAATGAGTTAAGCGCAAAACCTTCTGCAATGTTTGAAACCATGATCTCAAACAGCAGCTGGAAATTCCTGATATGTTTCAGCGTCGCGTTAATTCTGAAATCGAATACCGATCCAACAAGCCTGCTTTCACGTGAGAACAGACCGATGTTTGTTTCGTTCATGTAATATCCTACATAGAACTGCGTGCGCGTCGATCCGAACATTCTGAACGGGTACCTGAATTCGGCCAGAAGCCTGGTTCCTGTAACTATATTATTCGGCATCGCGGTCGAGTCAAGGTGGTTATAGAAAGTGTAAAGCGGGGGACCGCCTCCCGGGACTACCCCGGTTTCTTTAATTTCACTGTAAACGCCTACCTCGAGGAAGTTACCTAACGGAATAGTGTAGGTAAGCTCAATACCTCTTGGCGGCATAAAAATATTATTATACTGTTTCCATGGTTTATTTTCAACGCTGTCTGTGCCAAGGTCATGTGTGTTCAATTCTCTTACTCTTGTTACATATGCAATTGAAACGCCGAGCATGTTATAAGCAAGCGAGACTTCATCGCTTTCCATCGGGCCCGCATATTTGTTGCCCATGCCGAATGAAAATCCGATCGATCTCTTTAATGGAATTCCAAGCCTTTCCCAACCGAACAAAGTGAAATACGGGTTGATATAAGCCGTCGTATTTCTGATAGCTCTTTCTTTTTTGGGAGGAGCTACAAATTCTTTGATCTTGATCTGCCTGATAACGTCTAAGAATACGCTGGCATAATCAAGTTTTCTCTGGTTAAGATTCTCTTTGTTTGTACCCGACCAGTTCTTCAAACCATCCTGAACGCGTTTGGATAACTGAGACCATGCAAAACGCTGTGATGACGGGTCTAATTCATCGCCAAGCACCACGTATTGGTTCTGCGGGTTCGGATCTGTAATGTTAATGACCAGAGAATAACTTTCAAGTTTGGGGTCAATGCCCATATCATCCTGGGCGATGATATAAATACTATCATCTTCCGCCCTGGCATATATCTTGAAGTAGTTCCAGGTTCTGGGGTTGTTTGGGTCTTCCTGCTGTGAGTACGAAGTATTCGTACTAATGAACAATGAACAGATTACAGCGAGGAAAAACGCAAAAATTGTTAATTGTGATTTCTTTTTCATTGTGATGTATAATTAGTTTATGGTTACCTTTTCCTAATTCATTTATAAAATAACTGTTACCATTCGCCGAAAATGAAGCTCTGTTGTCCCGATATTTTATGCCCGGCAATTTTATCTGTAACATTGACCGTGAAGCCAAGCGAATAGGGAGAGTTTTTTCCGTCGGTAAAGTTATCGAATGCCGCTTTGGATGAAAATCCGTTCATCGTAACGTCATAAGTATAGTTTCCTTTTTCCTTAACGGTGCATGGCCCTGAGAATTTGATATCAAGCTGCCCGGGGAAATCATCTTCGATGGTCACTCTGTAACAGACGCTGCTCTGCAGCTGCGTTACCCTTGTATCTTCGCCCATTGACGCCACACGCTGGAACGATATCTTTGGTTTTTGGTTCGGCTTTAATTCAATTGTTTTTGTGCTGCTTCCCACCTTAATTACCACCGAGTTCTCGCCCCCGGTTGTGAACTGTTTCGTGCTCTTTGGAGGTATTGTAGTAAGGCCAACAAGCTCCATCGGAACATCATACGGATTGTTCAGCGAGTTTACCGTGAACTGGGTAAGCGAAATGTTTCCTATCCTTATATCCTGAATCTGGGTAGGTTCATCTTTCGGCTTTTCCTCTTTCGGTTTTTCAATAGTTGTATTCATATTGACCGGAGTTGTCTGAACAAGAGGCGGCTGCTGGTTTACAACGAGCTGCTTTATCTTTTCATCCATGTGCTCCAGGTCGCTTTTCTTAATGATAACATACATGCTTGTATCCACTATAATGGATTTTCTGATAATTTCCATCAGCTTTTCAAGCGAATCTGGCGATATAAAGACTTTGGGTTGACCGTCATCTTCTATAACCTGTGTAAGATCCAGATTTGCCCCTTTAATCGTCACTACGCATATTACAAAAATGTATAGCGCCTGGTATATAATAAATTTTACGTCCCTGTTTTTTTTCATTAGAAGTATTTCCCTTTATCACTCAGAATTTTTTAAGTTATCGTTTTCCTGCAATGTATGCCAGGTTCTCAATGCCCTTGCTTGCTCCTGCATCTTTCAGCGAATTGACCGTTTCAGTAAGCATGTGCGTTGTGATCTGGATCTCTTTTAATAAAGATTCATCCGGATACTTCACGTTGTTCAGCTCTCCTAACAGGTTTTTCATAGCTTCAAGATTGTTCTTCATGACTTCGCTGTATTCCGCGGTCTGTGAAGCTGCGGCAAGCGCAGTTGTAAGCGCCTGGCTGGTGTTCTGTAATTCTTTGAGTAATTCGGAATCGTGTACGTTGGTCTTGCTCATTTCCATAATAGCGTTTTTCATTATCACAACCTGCTTCGAGATCGCCTCGCCATAGTCTGCGGCTTTCTTCATAGCGTTCATTATTTCTTCAGCTTCTTCTTTTGAGAGTTTTCCGGTTACCGCCGCGGCGTCCGGTCCTCTTCTTGTGAAGCCGTCATGTAATTGCTGGAGAATGGCTCTCTGGTGAATTTCTTCTCTCTCGCCGTAATATTCTTTTTCAAGGTCGTTAAGCTCTTCGCGTAATTCTGCAAATTTCAAACCCTGAGTATCGAATACCGACTCGAATAATTTTGCAATGGCTAGTATTGTTATAGATTTAATTTCAAACGGAACGGAGAATCCTAAGAATATGATTGGACCTTCTTTTATACTGATAAGCAGGATAGCTGCTCCGAGTAACGGCAGCGCGGTTCCTATGCCATCCACTATGCTTGCGTATCTTGTAGTGATCCTTTCGATAATTTCCTGCGAACATCCTTTCTGGCTGACTTCTTTCATCAGCTTTCTGTATGACATTTCTGCAAGCAAAACGAAAATCACAAACACTATGAAAGGCAGCCACCATATTGCGATCGGCTCAACGCCTTTATTTAATGTTACCGAATTGGGGAACACGATGTTTGCAAGATTTTCAGCAACTTTTCCAAGGAAAGGAACTTTTGAAACGTCGATGAATAAAGAGAGAACAAGAGCTATAACCGATGGTATTGCGGGTGCATAACGTCCGGCAAAACCTTCAGCGTGAATCTTGTTTACGCCTTTATCTATTACATATTTTTTTAGTTCATGATATTCGGTAGATTCTTTGGTGAGTTCCTGGACACGTTTCTCCATGTTGTCCTTTTTGAAATTGCTACCGAAAAGTTGGGATGTTCCGCCGCCCGTAGCTGTAGTCTTGAGGTTAGCAGATGAATTTTGATCCATTTTGTTTCTCCGTTTGTTTAATTAACTGTTTCTATTAGTATTAATTTAAAAATTCTCGCGCTTTCACTAATGAAAATGATTATTACAAATAGATTAATTGATATTGTTAAGTTGCTGGACGCAATATTCAGTTTAAATTTAAAATATACAATACCGTGAATACGTTAGGGCTTAAGTAGATGAAAAATATAGATTTACGTGAATTAGAAGGTCTACACGTTTTCAGTTAAACGGAAAGAGTGAACCTTGTTTTGTGGGGGAATTGGTTTGTTATAAGTAATTTTCTTTTCGAACTCAGGAAGGAATTTTTTGACAGTCCATTTTACCGGCCATGCTGCTGCTTCGCCGAATGCACAAATTGTATTTCCTTCGATGTTGTTAGCTACATCGGTTAAAAGCGACAGATCTTCTTCCCGCCCTAAACCGTTATCAATTCTTTCAATGATCTTAAGCATCCATCCGCATCCTTCGCGGCATGGGGTGCATTGACCGCAAGACTCATGGTAATAAAATTTTGCAATTCGTTTTAAAACTTTTACAACATCTGTATCTTCATTCATTACAACTATGCCGGCTGTGCCTATCGCGGAACCGATAGCTTTAAGACTTTCGTTATCCATCTTCAGGCCTTCAATTTCATCGCCTGTTAGCGGCGGCATTGATGATCCGCCGGGGATTATCATTTTAATTTTTTTATTCTCTTTTACTCCGCCTGCATATTTATAAATGATATCAGTTAACAAAGTTCCTGAAGGTAATTCATAAACGCCGGGCTTGTTCACATGCCCGCTTACGCCGAAGAGCAGCGTGCCGGGATGTTTGGGTTCGCCGATCTTGCTGAACCACTGTCCGCCGTTATCTATTATCGGCGGGATACATGTCAACGTCTCGATATTGTTGATTGTAGTCGGGCATCCCCATAGGCCGAAGTTTGCAGGGAATGGCGGCTTGACTCTTGGCATACCGCGTTTACCCTCGATGGAATTTAACAGGGCTGTTTCTTCGCCGCAGATGTATGCGCCTGCACCCCTGTGAATGAATATGTCGGTCGAGAATCCTGTGCCAAGAATATTTTTGCCGATAAGTTTTTTTGCATAAGCATCATCTATCGCTTTTTGAAGCAAGAGCTGCCATTTGTAATACTCGCCGCGGATGTAAACGTAAGCCGTCTTTATTCCAAGAGTGTAACAGGCTATAAGCGTTCCTTCGATAAACTGGTGCGGGTTGAATTCAAAAATCTCTCTGTCTTTAAAGCTAGCCGGTTCAGATTCATCGCCGTTGCAGCAAAGATATTTTGGTTTATCCGTCTGCTTAGGCATGAATGACCATTTAAGTCCGCACGGAAAACATGCGCCGCCCCTGCCTCTTAAGTTTGATTTCTTTACTTCGTCAATAACCGCGTCGGGTTCCATTTTGAGAGCTTTCTTAAAAGCATTATATCCGCCGTTCTTAAGATATACGTCTATTTCATGGTAACCCGGGATATGTTTCTTCAGAACTATATTGTTATTGTCTTCCACTCTTATGTCTTTTAAGTTTGCTTATCAGCTTCTTTTTTGAGGTAGTACAGTATCTTGTCTATTTTTTCTTTCGAAAGGTTTTCTTCATAGTAATCGTTTACCTGCATCATTGGAGCTGTGCCGCAGCTTCCCAAACACTCCGCTTCGGATAAAGTAAATAAATTATCAGAAGTTGTTTCGCCGATATTTATGTTTAGTTTTTGTGAAAGGTAATCTGCTACGTCGTACCCACCGCACAGCATGCACGAAACATTTGTGCAAACCTGCAGGTGGTATTTGCCAACAGGCTTCTTGTAATACATGGTATAGAATTCCGCTACTCCCAGAACTTTTTCAACCGGCATATTAAGCAGCTCTCCGACGTATTTCATAACGTCGAATGAAAGCCAGCCAAACTGGTATTGCGCCATCCACAGCGCCGGCATTACAGCTGATTGTGTGTCAGGGTATCGTGACTTGATCTCTTCAAGCTTCTTTAGATTATCTTCAGTAAATTTTATTTCCATTAACTTGATCTGAATTTTTATTTATCGGTCTCGCCCATAACAGGATCAAGGCTTCCTATGATTGCAACTATATCAGATATCATGCAGCCCTTCATCATTATCGGCAGCGACTGCAAATTCGAAAATGAAGGCGAACGTATCTTCAGCCTGAACGGGTATCCCTTGCCATCGCTTATTATGTAAAATCCAAGCTCGCCTTTAGCCGATTCAATTGCCTGGTAAGCTTCAGCGCCCGCTTCAGGAGCGTTGCCGAAATTAACTATCATGAAATCATGGATAAGCTCTTCCATTTTTGTATAGACCTGCTCTTTGCCCGGCAGCACCTGTTTTGCATCCGGAGAATTGAACGGTCCTGCGGGAAGCTTATCAAGACACTGTCTTAATATCTTCGCGCTCTGGTATAACTCAAATACTCTAATGTAATATCTTGCAAGCACGTCGCCCTCCGTAAGAACGGGTACCTCAAAATCCAGGTCGTTGTAAATTAGGTATGGGTCGTCTCTGCGCAGATCGCTTCTGACGCCTGATGCCCTTAGGTTTGGCCCGGTGAGTCCGATTGCCAGCGCCTGCTCTTTTGAAATATGCCCTATGCCTTCACACCTGTTAATAAATATTCTGTTGCGTTCAATCAGGTCCTGGCTCTCTTTCAGGTTCACTTCAAAATCGTCAAGAAATGTCTTTATTCTTGCAATAACTTCATCGGATATATCCAGCGCGACGCCGCCTATTCTGGTGTAGCTTGTTGTGAAACGCACGCCTGTTAAAATATCAAGTATGTCAAGAATTTTTTCCCTGTCCCTGAACGTCCACAAAAAAACGGTAAGCGCGCCAACATCCATAGCCATGCAGCCAAGGAATACTAAATGCGAAGTTATCCTTGCCAGTTCGCAGCAAATTGTCCTGATGTATTTTGTGCGGATCGGCACGTCAAGCTTCAGCAGCTTTTCTACAGCCATTACATACGCTACGTTATTAGCAAGAGGGGAGAGGTAGTCAAGCCTGTCAGTATGCGGAATGAACTCATGGAACGTCATGTTCTCAGCGAGCTTTTCATAGCCCCTGTGAAGGTAACCTACTTCGGGAACGCAGTTGACGGCTGTCTCGCCGTCTAAGCTAACCAGCAGCCTTAGCACGCCGTGAGTTGCAGGATGCTGCGGGCCCATGTTCAGAACCAGCTGGTTCTCAAGCGCATCTTCGAAATAAGCTTTTACATCGTCTGACTCAAGAGCTTTTAATATCCCTGCGTATTTATCTAATCCCTGGTGGATCTCCGGTTCTACCGGCGTGATGTGTTCTGACATATTTATTTTTTTGGTAGTTGCACTGCCCCGGGTAAACCCATAAGCGGATAATCTTTTCTCAAAGGATAATATTCATATTCCTGCATCATGTATATTCTGCGAAGGTCCGGATGGTTCAGGAAAATTATTCCGACCATATCGTATGCTTCGCGCTCGTACCAGTTCGCCGAAGGCCACACTGAGCACATCGATTCCACTTCGGGCTTTTTTGAATCCAGCCTTGATCTCAGAAAAATCCTGTTCAGGTTTTCCGAGGAGTAAACATTATAAATCGATTCGAACCTGTTTTGTTTAACAAAGCGGTCAACGCCCACAACGTCTCTAAGCTGGTCGAAGCCGAACTCATCTCTAAGTATCAAAGCCGCTTCAAGCAGCTTTTCTTTTGGTATTTCAAATCCAGGGTAATTCAGGATTTCGGCATATTTTACACCGTCAAATCCGTTAGCGCCTGAAAATCGTTCCTTGATTTTATTTATTATTTCCTGCATGATATTAACAAATTTAACAAAAATACACATTAATTCAAATGTAATAAGGCATGGAGTAGTCCGGGGCAGGAATAACAAGCGGGGTATAAAAAAAGAGCCTGAGTTTACGCTCAGGCTCGTGGAGGATATATATTTTTTTATGCGTTACTTAACTAAATTCATCTTATAACTTTGTGAATAATTACCTGAAACAAACCTGTAAGTATATTCGCCTGCTGTGAATTCACTGCCGTCAACTTTCACTTCATGCATACCGGGGGCTATGTTGTTGTATAAGTATGCTTTTACGAGGGCTCCGTTTTGGTCATAAATAACTACCTTCAGATCTGATTGCGCTGCAGTTTCAAATCTAATAGTCGTAGAAGAGCTGAACGGATTCGGGTAATTCTGGTAAACTTTTATTTCGGATGAAGTTCTTTGATCATTTACTCCATATGCTCCGGCAATGTTATCAGTAAGTCCGACTTCATGGGGATTCTGTCCGAACACGTATCCCGAACTTAGTACTATAAACATAGCAAGAATCATTAAGATCGAAAAAATTACACTGGCTTTATTCAGTGTTTCCGGTTTTATTCTTGCTGCTTCCATTTTCAACTCCTGTTAATTTCAGTTAGTATCATTAGCTACTAATTGTCTAATTATTACTACTCAAAGATAGGTATATAATAGAGTTCTTACAATACACCATTGTAGGTAGTTTTGACTAACCTCCTGTTTTAAGAGAGGTTGTTGTTTCGGCGTTTAATTTTGATCAGTAAGCCCCATTTTGAATTTCATTCATAATGTAAAATTAAACGGGCATAAAGATAACTACTTTATTTTAATATGTCAAGAGCAATTATCTTAAAGTTATACTTTAGGGTAAAATTGGAATAGGGTGAAAATTTAACGCTTTTGAAGAAAATTTTTGGTTAAATGAGAGCTATTCGAGAGAAAGTTGTTAATGAAGAAATTATTTTATGAGTCTTATCCAATAGGAAATAAAAAAGGATTCCCCAATTGTTATTCAGGAAATCCTACTATAATATATGTTCAATTTGATCCAACGCTTGCCCTATAAAGGCAGTCATCGGATGAATGAAAATCGCTTTTAAAAAGATTATATGAACAGCATTGCAAGTCCGGCTATCAAAATAGGGATACCTGCAAATCGTACCATCTTTGCTTTCGATACATGCGAAAGCGTGTAACTGAGTCCTATGCCGCTGGTAAGAAGGATAATTGTTGATACAGTAAAACCTGCTATGAATGCGAGCCCTGAAACTGTCGCCGGAATTTCAGTTCCGTGAACATGCCCATGACAAAGCGCGAATAATCCTGCAACAATCATTCCCAGCACAACCGGCATACGGACTGAAGCGATAATGAGGACGCCAAGTATTAAGACCGACATGATTATTCCTTTTTCAACAAAAGGAATTGCAACGCCTGAAGCGCCTAGTACTCCGCCAAGAATCATCATTGATATGAACGATAGCGGAATTAACCAGGTAGCTTTGCCGCCAACCTGTACGGCCCAAATGCCGATTGCCACCATTGCGATCATATGGTCAAGGCCGCTGAGCGGATGCGCGAAGCCATGCATAAAACCTGTGGAATTACCGAAATCCGGATGTGCAAAGAGTAAAACCGGGGCGAAGACGAAAGCTGCGAAACTTGATAATTTGTTATCTTTAAAAAAATTGAAATTCATAAAATCCTCTCTAATATTTTCTGTTTTCTTATTATTCCTATATGGAATCAAATCGAGTACCAGCAAAGATAGTGAAAAAGTACAAGGTTATAAAGTCAATTTCAGTTGAATAAGTTTAATAAGTTGAATAAGTTTTCAGCAGTCAGACCGCTCCAAGACGGGCAGACGAATAGAGCATAATAAATTGTAAATATCAATTAGTATATGATTAAATTAGGTTTTGACATGAAACTCGACAGGACATTAAGTCGTTTAGAAGTTATTGATATTTCATATTTCCAAAAGGTTAAGCTATAAAGAAGGAGAATTTATGCAGCCATATATAACAATTGGAATGCTTCTTGTCTCAAATATATTTATGAATTTTGCGTGGTACGGGCATCTTAAATACAAAGAAATTGCCTTATGGAAAGCGGTATTAATTAGCTGGGGGATTGCATTCTTTGAGTATTCGCTTACGGTTCCCGCCAACCGGATAGGCTCAGGAGTGTTTACGCTGTTTCAGCTTAAAATAATGCAGGAAGTAATTACAATAATAGTATTTGTGGCAATAGCCGTGCTTTATTTCCAGGAAAAGCTGAAATGGAATTACTTAGCAGGTATGGCATGCATAATACTTGCGATTGTTTTTGTGTTCAGCGACTGGAAATAGTG
>CAZMRG010000032.1:11396-26891 GCA_964568655.1 uncultured Ignavibacteriales bacterium
AGTAATGAGTAATGAGTAATGAGTAATGAGTAATGAGTAATGAGTAATGAGTAATGAGTAATATACAAAATAATAAGGCAATACTTTGTGTAAGAATAATTTAATAGGCTCTCTTTTCATGTTTATATTGCAAATATAGTTTTATAATTTTAGACACTATTTTTCTTTAATGTTCGTATAATTTGTTGAGGAGGAATAAATATGATCACAGAAAAGAAATTCAAAAAAGAACATGCCGAAAGAATAATCGGCATTTATGAAAAATTTGACATTCCATTTATCCCAAGGCTTGTTGAAAGTAAACTAACGGGCAATGATTGCTTTTTGAGCTTCGAATGGATCGATGGCGATAAGGCGGCTGAAGCTGATGTTCCGGATGTATACCGAGCGCTGGGAAAGATGCACTTGCTTTGTAAGCAGGGAATTTATGATAACGGATTCGAAACGATTTGCCACGGTGATTTTCATTTAGGCAACATTTTAAAAACCGCAGGCGGAATAAGGTTTGTTGATGTTACATATCTGCATAAAGAATGGAACTTCTCGGATTTTGACTACATGGATTTCTATGATCTGTATGACCCAGTTGAATTTCCGTGGATGACCCATAATAAAGAGTGTCTGCCGGCTTATCTTGACGCCATAGGGCAGAAATTATCTCCTGCTGAGAATGAATCTCTGATAAAGTCCATTATGGTATTCAGCCTGAAGAATAACATCAGGAACGGAATTGCAAATAACATTGATGTTGCCGTTGAGGAAAAATATTTGAAAGAAATTGTTGGATAGAATTTGTTTGATAAGATTAGAAAGACTTTAAAATATGAACCCACTTCTGTGAAAATCTGAAAGCATGGATTTTGATTTTAGGGAAAGCGAACAATGGTTCCAAAATCCCATCCCTCCTGCCTGCAGCAGGCAGGCCTTTGTACAAAGGTGGGATAAAAAACCTAAAGACAAAATAATATTAATATGTAAAAGAATTTCGAACTTAATAGATTTCAGAAGGGGGTTCAGCCTTTAACTTTAGAAACTTTATGAACTTTTCTAACCTTATAAACTTTTATACCGCCTTAGCTATCCTGCCGTTAATAACTTCTTCGTATTTTTCTTCAAGCCAGGGTTTGTTGGCGACCAATTCATTTTCATCGAGCTTATGCCTGTGGAAATTAATATCTATTTTTCCTGTCCCTTCCCTGAATTCAGCAAGACGTTTAATATATTTCGCGAAGTTCCTGTTTTCATCTTTTCTTCTTTTGGTCTGGAGCGGGTCATTTTTAATAAAGATCATATATGCGTGGATCGTATCAACCAGCGTTTCGTAGTTTCCTTTATCAAAAAATATTTTTATCCGAAGGTTATAAAGGTCATATTTATAGATAAAATTATCGAGAGATATTTTATGCATAGTATCAAGCGCCAAATCAGGCTTGCCCGTTTCATACGCCGCCAATGCGTTTCCATAATTTAGCATGCTTTCCGAATGTTGAGGAGCCAGCAATCCCGGAGCTTTTGCCATGAATTTTACCAGCCACCCTATTTGGTTCGAACGTAGCGCTATTTGTATGATATTTCTATATAGCGATGCTGGTATATAAGTTACCTTACTGTTAAGATAGTAACCGTTATTTATAATAATTTCATGAAGTTCAAACAATTCATCAAGGTATTGAGAATTTGAAGGAAACTGAGTTATTTTCAACGTAACATAACTGATGATACGGCTGTAATGGAACGATATTTCATCAGGGCCAAGCCTGTTTATATATTTATCTACGCAATGCCGGTAATCAATAAATAACTTATGATTTTCCGGATGAGCAAACGATCTGAGAAGCTTGATATAGAGCGCTAAAATAAATCCGTATTCGGTTTTGTTTTTAAGTTTTTTGTAAGCCGCTTCAAGTTCAAAATCCTGAAGTATTTTTTCCGTGAGGTCAGACATATCGCTGACATTGAATTTGCCGGTGGTTAAGAAAAGATTTATCTGGTTACTTACAAGTTCCATAATAAAATGGATGGTAATAAATACGCCTGAATCCCTGAGCTTAATAAGCTGCGCTTTAACATGTTTCAGCTTTATAACCTTACCGTCGAGTATGCTGAAATTATATTTATTAATTTCATGGTAATACCTGTTAAGAAATGACCCTGATTCAACTCCATTTAAAGATTTAAGCTCCTGTTCCTGTTTATCTAAAACAATTTTAGTTAATGAAGTAAGATTTCTCTGCATTAAACCCAGTAATAGATTATCGTTCCACACCGCAGTGTTGGTTTTCAGTTTTTCGATCGCTATAAACTGCCCGGCTAAACGTATGAGCGCTGAGAACATGTTGCGCATGGTGGAATCATTGAATTTTTTGGGAGAGATCTTAATAAACAGTCTTTCTTTTTCAAGTTGGGTTGACGTGAACAGGGGATAATAATCTTTTATAGCCTCAAACAGCAGGGCCGCTTTTTTATTTCGGTTAAAATATTCTGACCTTACAAATCTCCCGAATTCTTTAAATTCCTCCGCTGAAAATGTTCTGAGAACATCAAAAATTTTCGGTTTATACAGTGAATTTATGTCGGATTTTTTGGACAAACTATATACTCTTTTTCTTCTAAAATATGCAATAAAAATAGAAAAACCAATATATTTAGCCGTGTTATACCCTAAACAGAGCACAATAAAATGGACAATTTAGTAAAAGTCTTATTTATATATCGATAATTATAATAAATCTTTGCTCTCCACTAAAAATAAAAGAGAAGGAGAGCAGGAATGCTTAGTTCATTTAAAAAAATGGTAAGCTCAATCCTTATAATTGGCGCCATAGCGGTTTCGGGCATCGTGTTTACGCCTGAAACAGGCGCGGCCAAGTGCGATAATACATACGTGTATGTTACACAGCCTGACGGTTCTAAATGGGTATTTGTATATGACTGCGACGGCAGGGTTGTAGATATTTATCCTGATATTTAAAGTTTTTTCTGGGGGAAAATGATATAAGGCATCCTAAGTTTAAAACCACACCTTTATCCCGTGGGGAAAGTACATTTGGAGGAATCACCCTGTACTATTTCCCCGCGGGTTTTTTTATAGCGCGAACCCCTGAGCGTAGCCGTAGGGGAGCGTAGTCGAATGAAAGGGAATCAAGATAGATATCAAAATGGGTAATGCAAAAAATCAAATACAATTTAAATTTAAAAACGGGGGATAGCAGAAAGGACCATTAAATGTCGGGTATGTTGATCTCTTATGATGTTAATAAAAATCAAAATGAAATGAAAGAACATCTGAAAAGCAAAGGTTACACAGATATTTTGGAAGCTGAACCTGAAAATATAAACTTACCAGATACGACGCTTTGGATATCAACGGGGGACCCGGCCAGTTCTTTGGATGATATGAAACAAGCCGCCGCCGAAGCTGACTGTGAGCTGGAACGGGCAGTTGCAGTCCGGTTTAACCTTGGAACAGGTATTAAAGGAAAACTGCATAAATAATCAAGGTTCATAAAGTTTATAAGGTTTATAAAGTTCATAAAGTTTATAAGGTTTATTAAGTTGAAAAGTGTCTTTCAATTATAATAGATTTTCGATGGGGGTTTGAATGCGAGTGGTAAATATTTCTTTGCGTTCTTTGCGGTTTTTATTTTTTTCTTTGTGCCTTAGTGTCTTTGTGGCTGAAAAGAGAAAACCAAGATTCCCCTGCCTGCAGCTCCACGAGTCAACGACTCGACGGAGTCGTGGACAGCAGGCGCCTACGCGGGAATGACAAATTAAGGAAACAAAAATCCCCTCGATAAAAATTTAAAGAGGGGATCAAAAACCTTAAGACGTCCAAAAATTGTTTTTTACTTAACCAGCACTACTACTGATGTTTTGCTTGTTGCATCAGCGTAACCCATGGTAATATCAATTTCTTTGCCGCCTTTTTTGTAGATCATAACGCCGCCCTTATCGGTCATCATCATATCGTTTGTTTTATCTGCGTCATACCCGGCTTTCTTCATTTCGTCTTTGTAGAAATCACCAACCGGTTTTAACTTATCGCTGATTTCATAAGTGGCGGTCGAGCCCTGCGGAGTCTTGGCAGCGGCCAAAAGTTTCGCATCTTTGTAAACGGGAATATCTGAAGGCCAGTCAGCCGGAAGCTTCGTGGTTGAAACATCAACATCTTTTGTCTTTACGTCAACACCTTCTGTCTTGGTATCAGTTTTGCTATCCGTCTTTACATCGGTTTTACCGCAGCCGGCAACAAAAGCTATAAACACAACCAGAAACAAATAAATCAGTTTTTTCATTTTGTTTTCTCCCTCTATTTTAGTTTAGTGGAAAATATGTTTGCTAGATAAAATATAAACCTGAAATGGTTTATTCTTAATTGATCGAAAATGAAATGTTAAGTTGTAATTAGGAATATAAGGTTTTATTTTCCCGAAATTCAATTTGTGCTGATATTAATATAGTATATTTTTCGCAATTATTCGTGTTAGAAAATTAGCGTAAATCTAACATTACGGTATATTGAACCCCTGTGCAGAAATGCGGCGGGTTCTAAAAATGATGTTTCAATCTGCAAAATTTTACTTCAGGATTTTCGACCCTGATAAAAAAAGGAAGGAGGATTAAATGCGTCTGACGTCTCACGTCTGCCGTCTCACGTTTCACATCCCACGTTTCACATCCCACGTTTCCCCTTTAACCTTTGCCTGCCATGTTCTATATTTGTGATCTATGAAATTCAGCGAATATTTTATACCAACGTTAAAAGAAGCGCCCTCGGATACTGTGATTCCGTCACATATTCTTATGTTACGGGCGGGCATGATAAGGCAGTTAACTGCCGGAGTTTATTCTTATTTGCCTCTGGGAGTAAGGGTTTTTAAGAAAATTGAGCAAATATTGAGAGAAGAAATGAACGCTATAGGCGGAAATGAGTTCTACCTTCCCGCCCTGTCCCCAAATGAGCTTTGGGCTCAAACCGGCAGGCTTGAGGATTACGGGGACGACATGTTCAGGATCAAGAACCGCGAGCTTGTGTTGTGTCCAACACATGAGGAAGTATTTACTTCTTTGGCTAAGCCTAATTTAATTTCATACAAGAATCTGCCTCAAATGTGGTACCAGATCCAAACAAAATTCCGGAATGAACCGCGTCCGAGAGGCGGAGTGCTACGTGCGCGTCAGTTCACGATGAAAGATGCATATTCATTCGATGCAACTTTGGAGGGTCTGGATAAATCATATAAAGAGCAGGACCGGGCTTACAGGAATATTTTCACACGATGCGGACTTAAATTCTTTGTTGTGTCTGCATTTAGCGGAGCAATGGGCGGCAGCGCCAGCGAAGAATTTATGGTTGAAGCTGAATCTGGCGAAGATAACTGCGCAGTAGCGGAAGACGGCGGTTATGCTTCGAACATTGAAGTGGCGGTTTCATTTGTTGAGCCGGTTGCAAGATTAAATTCAAATAAAGCTGCGGAAGAATTCCATACGCCTGGTATTAAAACAATTGACGAGCTTACCGGGTTTTTGAAGATTACTGATAAGTCACGTTTGGCAAAATCAAGAGTGTTTGTTGTTCCCGCTAAAGAAGAAAAAGAAAAAGATAAATATATTCTCGCGTTTTGCTGCGGCGATGATGAATTTAATGAGCCTAAGCTGCAGGGTGTTTTTGCAGGGATACGTTCCGCGCATCCCGAAGAACTGATGGAAATTGCAGGCGCTGATGCAGGTTCAATAGGGCCAATTGGTTTTAAGAATAAAGATGTGAAAATGATAGCCGACCTGCGTCTTAAAGATTCGGACGAGCTTATCAGCGGCGCCAATAAAAATGATTATCACTACCGCAATATTGATTTCACCCGCGATGCGCCAGGTATTGAATACTATGATATCAGATTGGTTAAGGAAGGTGAAATGACTTTGCCTGACAAAACCGGCAAGAGCTCGAAGCTTAGAATTGTTAAGGCAATTGAAGTGGGGCACATTTATAAACTTGGCACAAAGTATGCTAAAGCCCTGGGAGCTAAGTTCCTTGATGAGAACGGAAGGGACAATGTTATTATCATGGGCAGTTACGGAATCGGGTTGGAAAGAATTGCGGCCGCGCATATAGAGTGTAATCACGATAAAGATGGAATAATATGGACAGGAGAAATTGCTCCATTCCAGGTGCACTTAATCTGCGTTAATCCCAAAATAGGGGATGTGAAAGCTGAATCGGACAAACTATATAATGAGCTGCTGGCAAAGAATTTTGAAGTACTGTATGATGACAGGCTTGAGTTGAGTCCCGGAATGAAGTTTAAGGATGCGGATCTGATCGGGGTACCTGTTCAGCTTATTGTAAGTGAAAAGAACATGAAAAACGGTGAAATTGAAGTAAAAGTGAGAAGAACCGGGCAGCGCGATAGAGTGAAATCGGAGGATATTATTAATAGGATACCAAATTATTTGCAAATATTATAATATTGCTTAAGATTTATACAGTCCCAAACAGTCCATCAGTACGAATTGGGACTGAGTTTAATAATTGTTATTTTATTTCTGACATTACGCCAATAATCGTAACAATAACTTCAAAAACCGCGAAACTATAGACATACATATACCATTTCTTGAACTAAAATAAGGACTCATCATCAGTTTATCAAACAGGCAGATAATAACCTCTTTGCTTGTTATAATTTTGGCCGGCGCTGTTATAGGCTCGGTCTCGATTGCATATCCGTTTGGCAGGGACCAGGGAATTTACGCGTACGTAGCCAAGCTCATCTTACACGGCAAAATAGATTACCTGTATTCATTTAATCTCAGGCAGCCGGCAATACATTATACATTTGCATTGGGACAGGCGTTGTTCGGCGGGTCAATGCTTAACATGAGGATTTTTGATTACCTGTGGCAATGCGTAACGGCTTTTGTCATTTTCGTAATTACATACAGGTTCAGCGGCTCGAAACTCTCTTCATATGCTTCGGCATTTCTTTATCTTTTGTTATATTATCATCTGGACTACTGGCACACTTTGCAAACAGAAGGATTTATGAATCTTCCATTTGCATTATGTATTTTAGCGTTAACCGGAAAAGACAGGAAGAACACGGCGCTGTTTTTAGCTGGAATATTATTCTCGGTTGTTTTTTTATACAAGTTTATTGTGTTTCCTTTTATTCCTTTACTGTTTGCCTTCGCATTATTTATTCCACGGGAAAAATTCCGGGCGAGGATGAAAAGTTTTCTGTTCTTTCTGGCCGGGTTTGCTCTTACATTGTTCATAGTGATGATATACTACTATTTGAATGGCGCTTTGAACAAAGCGCTTGAAATTCAGTTTGTTGAGATCCCGGTATACGGTAAAGTAGGATTTGATACGGTAG
Organism: uncultured Ignavibacteriales bacterium; assembly: GCA_964568655.1. Taxonomy (GTDB): domain Bacteria; phylum Bacteroidota; class Ignavibacteria; order Tepidaquicellales; family OLB5; genus CAWFKW01. The sequence goes on from CAZMRG010000032.1 coordinate 18,773, forward strand.
ACTTTTCTTTTATAATTACAAACATTATCAGGCTATTCACATTCTCAATATATTCCCCTTTAATACTGTTTACTGCGGCTTATTTTATTTTTGTTTATGGGAGTAAGAAATCTGGCCACGAGCACGATGCGCTTCTAATGTGGCTATTTACCGCGTTTTTCTCTTTGATAGCGCAGTGGAAATTCTTTTATTATCATTTTCTCATTATTATTCCGCCGCTGGTAATAGGAGCATCCTGTCTTTACCCATATCTGAAACGGAGATTTGTATTAATGAGTTCAAAGTTCGCAGTAGTTTGCATGTCGGGGCTTTTTATTGCTTTTATTTTGCTGGCGTCTAAATCGTATTATACAAGATTTGCGGATACCTACAGCATATTAGCGGGGAAATCTTCTCTTGAAGATCTATATATCCAAAACGGCACGACAACGGACTCGGTTTTTACAATTAAGAAGATCAACGCCGTTACTGATTTTGTAGAGCAAAATTCAAACATGACCGACGGAATTTTTATTTGGGGGATTGAGCCGCTGATTTATTACCAGTCGGGCCGGGATTGCGTATCAAGGTTTATTTATAATACCCCTTTATGCTGGGTAGACGCTAAACCGGAATATCTAAAAGAATTTATAATTGAAATAAAAAGGAATAATCCAAAGTTGATATTAGTCGCCAAACGGGATCCGATGTATTATATAACCGGGTATGAAGGCGACTCCGAACAATTGCTGAATAATTTTTCAGAGTTTAAAAAGATTGTGGATGAGAATTATTCATTTATAAAAGAGGTGCAGGAGTTTAAGATATACGGCCTCACAAAACCATTCAGGAACTGATGAATATAATTTTAGCATCTGCTTCACCCAGGAGAAAATATTTGCTTGGCGTTCTGCTAAGTAATTTTGGATTGAAGTTTCGTGTAGAACCCGCTAATATAGTTGAATTTTTCCCTGAAAAGATCGGGAACATTCCCCTTTTTGTAAGCAAACTAGCGCTTGAAAAAGCAAATGTGATTGCTGCAAAAAGAAAATCTGTTGTTATCGGAGCGGATACTGTGGTTGTTCTGGGTAATAAGATCCTTAACAAGCCTGAAGATCATGATGAAGCCTCTATGATGCTGCGTCTGTTAAGCGGCAAAACTCACAGGGTAATTACCGGCATAGCGGTTGTAGATAAGGAAAGAAAGCGCATTTATAAGACGTTTGAATCGACGTTAGTTACTTTCAGGAAGCTAACCGGCAGGGAAATAAATTTCTATGTTGAATCAGGCTCGCCGCTGGATAAGGCCGGTGCATACGGAATACAGGATGATTTTGGAAGCACGTTTGTGAAGAAAATTGACGGCGATTATTTTAATGTTGTAGGATTACCAATAGTGAAAACATATCTTTTATTGAAAAAAGTATTAGACCTGAGGATATAAGTGTTTCAGAAATATAAGAAGAGAATTATATATTCAATTGTATTTGGGGCATTGGTTTATCTGGGGCTAAGCATATACGCGAATTTTGGACACCTGATGATTGCTTTTGGAAAATTCAACTGGATGATTTTTCCTTTAATTCTCCTGCTATCTTCTTGTAATTATGTAATGCGGTTTATCAAATGGGACTATTACACTAAGGTGCTGGGTATGAAGATCGACAGGAAAATGAGCTTGTTGATTTTTTTATCTTCATTTATAATGGCAATAACACCGGGAAAGCTGGGGGAAGTGTTTAAGTCATATTTACTAAAGGAATATAACGGAACTTCACTAAGCAGAAGCGCTCCCATCCTTTTAGCGGAGAGAATAACAGATTTTCTATCCCTGATTTTGCTTTGTATGGTTGGTGTGATAATGTTCGGGTACGATAGCAGACTTATCATAATAATTGGCGTATTTTTCATCATTTTGGTTGCCTTATTGAGTTCAAAAACAATTTCACATGCAATAATTGGATTTTTCGAAAGATTTAGGATTATTTCAAAATTTTCGCACAAAATATATGAAGCATATGACAGTATTTACCTTATGATAAGGATTAAGGAGTTAATTATTACGATAATTTTTAGTATTTTTGCATGGTTTTTTGAATGTCTAGGGCTTTATTTTGTAATCAACAGTTTTGGAATTGAAAACCAGGTGCATGTTGATATTTTTGTATCAACATTTATATATGGTTTTGCCACAATTGCCGGGGCTGTTACAATGCTGCCCGGGGGATTAGGCGCAACAGACGCAAGTATCGCATTTATGCTTGTTTCGCTCAAAAAAGTGGCAGAAAACATTGCTGTAGCCTCTACACTCTTAATCAGGATTGCGACGTTGTGGTTTGCAGTTTTAGTAGGTATCGCGGCAGTATTAACATATCAGAAGGTTTCACATAAAAAGATTTCAGAAATGTCTCTGGAGTCTTAATTTTTATATTATAGCATATGGATAAGAAAATACGCGTTATTATAGCGAAGGCAGGTTTGGACGGTCATGACAGAGGCGCAAAAGTAATTGCTGCGGCTTTCAGGGATGCCGGGATTGAAGTAATTTATCTTGGGTTAAGGCAATCGCCTGAGATGATCGTTGAAGCGGCATTGCAGGAAGATGTTGACGCTATCGGCATAAGTATACTTAGCGGGGCACATATGACAATATTTAAAAAAATATTAGATCAGATGCACGTAAAAGGACTCGAAAACGTTTTGCTTTTTGGCGGAGGAATTATTCCCAAAGAAGATATTATAAAGCTGAAAGATTTAGGCGTTGGGGAGTTGTTTACTCCCGGAACTCCGACTTATGAGACCATTGATTATGTGAAAAAATGGGCTCATGAACACCGAAATTAAATTAGCATTCTGAATAAGCTCAAAATTTGTAAATGGCGATAAAATTTGGCACTGATGGCTGGCGTGCAGTCATTGCGGATGAATATACTTTCGAAAATTTAAGAAGGATATCAAAGGCGACTGCGGTTGCGTTTGCCGGTCATCCCAAAATATCAAACGGTATTATTATTGGCTATGATACAAGATTCCTCTCAAAGGAATTTGCCGAGTGTTCGGCGGAAGTTTTCGGAAATCACGGCATAAAAGTTTACCTTGCAGACTCGTTTGTAACAACGCCCACGGTTTCGCTTCTTAGCAGGGATAAGAACCTGGCTTACGGAGTTATGATAACTTCGTCTCATAATCCGGCTAAGTACAACGGATTCAAGCTGAAAGATGAATACGGCGGTTCAATGGGGCCGGCTAATCTTGCGTTTGTAGAAAAGGTCATTAACGATGATTTTAATTACGGTAATAAGCCGCTCGGGGATCTTTTATCCGAAGGGAAAATTGAATATATCAAAGGCAAGGAGTATTATATAAATACCCTGGCCAACAATATAGAAGTTGAGAAAATAAAATCTGCAGGCGTAAAGATCATTTACGACGCGATGTATGGTTCAGGCCAGGGAATGATGGATGGGCTAATTGACGTCACTGCTATACGAAGCGAGGTCAACCCCTCTTTTGGCGGAACAAGTCCTGAACCGGTTTTAAAAAATCTATCCATGATATCATCGGATCTAAAATCCGGGAAATATGATATAGGTATTGTTACCGATGGCGATGCCGACAGGATAGCCATATTTGACGAGAACGGGAATTTCATTGATGCACAGAAAACCTTTGCGCTACTTCTAACATATTTAATTGAAGATAAAAAAATGAACGGCGGGGTAGTGAGAGGATTTTCGTCCAGCGAGCTGATTAAAAGAATTTGCGACGCTTATGGATTAAAACTGTATACTGTGCCAATTGGTTTTAAATACATTTCCGAGTTAATGATAAAAGAAGATATTCTGATAGGAGCGGAAGAAAGCGGGGGAATTGGGCTGAAGAATCACCTGCCTGAGCGGGACGGAATATTCAATGGCATGATGTTTGCAGAAATGCTTGCAACAAGAAAGAAGAAGCTGAGCGTTCTGATCTCGGATATTGAGAATAAATATGGAAAGTTTTATTACAAGAGAGTTGACCAGCATCTTGAAAGCAACGACTTGAAAACAGAGTTGATAGAGAAGGCAAGGAACCTGACTGAAGTGGCTGGGATGAAAGTTATAGACAAGAACGAACTGGACGGATGCAAGCTGTATTTTGAAAACGGGTGGGTGTTGGTACGCGCTTCAGGAACTGAACCGCTTCTTAGAATATATACTGAGTCAGAGAATACTGATAAGACGGACCTCGTCTTAAATGATATATTAAAGAAATTTAATTTATAATATAAATGAACAAACAAAAGCTAATTTTGCTTTTAGCAGCGCTTGTGTTTTTTGCTCACAATTCATTTTCGCAAAAGACACAGGATAAAACAACTGATAAATCATCTACACTGAAGCAATTGGATATTTCAACCCCAAAAATTGATATAACCGGCTTTGAGGATATGCTGAAACAAATTGAACCGATGAGCACTTCGGCGACTATTTATAATGATCAATTACTTGAAGGAGCTATTGATGTGAACAAATATATCGTCGGACCGAATGATATATTTTCCCTTGGAATATGGGGCGTCATCAACCAACCGCTGCCAATTATCGTCAGCCCTGAAGGTTCTTTAATTGTCCCGTCTGTTGGAGAGATAAAAGTATCCGGTCTAACGCTCTCTGAAGCAAAGCAAAAAGTAGTTGATGGAGTTAAGAAAAGATACATATCTGCTAATATTACTGTAACGCTGATTTCTCCGCGAAGGTTCACAATAATGGTTACAGGTGTCGGGCAAGGCATATATCCGGTATCTTCAGTTATGAGAGCAAGCACAATCATTTCATTTGTTATAAATGATAGTCTTTCGTTGATGAAATCCGGAACGTATCCCTTAGAGAGATTAAGGTTTAGTTTCAGAAACATTTCTTTGAAAAGAAAGAACGGACAAATACAGAGAATAGACTTGTTTAAATATTTTGCAACTCAGGATGAAAAGTATAATCCGTTTTTGGATGAAGGTGATGTGATTAATATTCCCAAATATGATATAGATGGAGTATTTTTGTCGGTGGATGGAGCGGTGCAGTTTCCCGGAGTTTATGAATACGTTAAAGGGGATGATCTGGAAACAGCATTGCAGTTATGCAGGGGAGCGACAACTTCAGCTAATATGGATAGCATTTTAATTTCAAGGCTTGACCCTACCGCTAAAATAATGACTAATATTTATGTGAGTTATGAAGAAAATAAACACATGCCATTGGAAATAAATGACAGAGTTTATGTTATGACCATGACCGAAGAACGGCGAAATTTCCAGGTTCTGATATTAGGCGAAGTACTAAGGCCGGGTCCGTATCCTATTGCTTGGAATACCACTAATTTAAGCGACATAATTGTTCAGGCTGGAGGTTTTACCCCAAATGCATATATGCCCACTAGTGAATTGTTCAGAAAAGTAGATACTTTGAACATACAAAGTAAGGTAGGCGATTCGCTTGAATCTTTTTATACTATGAGACTAAATGATGTTTTATCGAGTAAAGATGAACGGGAAAATTTTAGCCAGGATCTAAGGTACAAAATAGGCCGTGTGAATGTTGATTTTGAAAAACTTGCTAAAGGCGATGAATCCCAAAATGTAATTCTGCATGACAAGGACATTATATATATTGGAGAAAACAAGAAACAGGTTTATGTTTATGGACAGGTTACCAAACCGGGTTTTGTTCCTTATAAGGAAGGAGCCGATTGCAATTATTATATCCAGGAAGCAGGCGGTTTTGCAGACAGGGCTGATCTGGATGAAATCAGGGTTATAAAATTTAAGACCCGCGAATGGCAGGAACCCGGCGAAGCAAATATTCAGTCTAATGATTTTGTATATGTACCAAAAATTCTTAAAAGAGACTTTGCTTATGATATAGACTTAATTTCTAAAGTCGCATCGGTAATAGTAAGCGTTGTTACTTTAACATTAGTGGTAATTCAATCACAAAAATAAAAAATGATAAGAGGTTTAAATAATATTTAAATGGAAGACCAGAAAAAGAATCCTCAAATATCCCAGATTACTATTTTAGATATAGTTCTTATATTTCTAAAAAGAAAGAAGTTTATACTGATTACCACCTCTGTTGTTTTTGTTATTTCTGTCATTCTTTACTTCTTTGTTTTTGATCTGATATATTATTCAGAAGCATCAATAAAGAGCAGCGGTAAATCAGGCAGCATACTTAGTTCTCTAGAATCCGGTTTGCCCGACGTTGGCGCTTTAGATGAACTGGGATTAGGTGGAGGAAAGGCAGCGCGGGAATTAGCAGTTTATGAAAATATTTTAACAAGCAGACGATGTATTGAGCCTTTGATTGATAAATTTAACCTGGTAGAAAGAGATAAATATCAATTTAAAGAAGACGCGATTTTGGGTTTCGTGAAAGAAAAAATGAAATTAGACGAGGATAAATTATCCGGAGTTTTAAGCGTTGGTATTTATGATAAGGATCCGAAACTGGCTAAAGAGATGGTTGAATTTTTATTAGCTCAACTTGACAAAATTAATATTGAGCTGAACGTTCAAAATGCAAAAAATAACAGAGAATTTGTCGAACAAAGATATTTCCAGGCTAAATTGGATTTAACCAAAGCAGAAGATTCTTTAAAGGCTTTCCAGGTTATTTATGGAATTGCACCTGACTTACAGGTAAAGGCGGCTACTCAAACAGCATTTACCATTGAAAGCGAGATGAAAGCCGAAGAAGTAAAACTGGATGTTTTAAAAAAAATCTTAAGCCCAGACCAGGTAGAAGTTAAAACCCAGGAAGCAAAAGTAAATTCCCTTAGAGATCAAATTTCAAAGATCCAAACCTCCACAGACTTAAGCGATTTGATGAGCTTAGGGAATTCTGCCCAGGTTGTAATGTCATATCTGCGTTTGGAACGGGAAGTTGAGATCCAGTCGAAAATTTTATCATTCATTTTGCCTATTTATGAACAGGCAAAAATAGATGAGAAAAAAGAAACTCCGACAATAATTGTTTTAGATAAACCTTATGTAGCGGAAAAGAAAGTTAAACCTAAAAGACTATTAATGATCATGGCCTGGACTTTTGCATTCTTTTTCATCACATTGGTATTGGCAATATTTTTAGAAAGAGCAAAAGTTTACCGGAATTTGATAAAATCAATGAGAAATGCAGTCAAAAATGATTGATTTCAGCAATGACCGGTTCTCTCTTCCCGATAAGGTCATACTTATATTTCTAGCTACCAATTATATTGTTATTACAGCCATTCCGGGTTTATATTCTATTTTCAAAATTATCTATTTTGTTCAAATAGGATTTTTTGTTTTATATCTTTCTGTTTATTTTGATTTCGACTACATTTTTAAATATAGATTTCGCCGGATAAATATCACTTCATTCCTGATTATTATTTCATTTTTACTTTTTCTTATTTCTTCATTTATTGTTAACTGGAATTATAACTCTGATTGGGAATCAATATTTAAATTATTAACTTACCCAATAGTTTTCTATTTCTTTTTTATTCATTTAGCCGCCCTTTTTTTTTATAATGATAATTTATTTGAAAAATTTTTAAATGTTTTGGTATTAATTGCATTTTTTTCCTCACTCCTGGCTTTAACTATGTTCTTTTCAGGATTAAGTTTAAGCAAATATCAATTTGCAGCTACTGGTTATTTTGGTCATCCAAACACGGCAGGTTTTATATATACTTTATCTATCCCGGTTTTATTTTATAAGCGTTTTACAAATAAATATTCCAACCCTAAATTCATCTTATTTCTTGGCGCTTTATTGGTCGGACTGTTGTTTTCATTCAGCCGAAGCGCTTATATAGGGGTTTTTATTTCCATTTTAGTGATTACTTATAAAAAATCTAAAAAAATATTTGCAATTTCAGTTCTATTCTCATTATTTCTTATTGTTTATTTATTTTTGGGGTTTGCTACCGCAAAGGGAGATAGTTCAAGTCCAAGAATTTTATTAATATTCGCTTCTTTTAATATGATTTTTAATTATGGGAGCAGGTATTTATTATGGGGATACGGAATATTCCATAATATTGATGTCTTTAAAAATCAAGCTGTACTAGTAGGCAGTACTGAAGGGGTTCCTGATCCGCATAATATGATAATGTT
>CAZMRG010000033.1:0-20425 GCA_964568655.1 uncultured Ignavibacteriales bacterium
AAGGTAAAAAAACAAAACAAATAAATTAATCAAGTAGATTTTGATACACAATAAATATGCCGAAAAAAGATTTTAAAATTCTTTGCTGGAATGTGAACGGAATAAGAGCTATATGGAAGAAGGATTTCCCGAATTGGTTTGCGAAAACGTCGCCGGATATTTTATGCCTCCAGGAAACAAAGGCGCAGCCGGACCAGCTTGGCGAAGAAATTAAGAATTTTAACGGTTACACTTCAGAATTTTTTTCAGCCGAGAAGAAGGGATATTCGGGAGTTGCAACTTATTCAAAGACTCAGCCCATCGGAGTTAAAAAAGGATTCGGAAACCCGTATTTTGACGCAGAAGGCAGACTGATAGAAACCGAATATAAAGATTTTGTTTTGTACAACGTATATTTCCCGAATGGAGGCAGGGGACCGGAGCGGGTTAAGTATAAACTTGATTTTTACGACACCTTGTTTTTCCAGGTTGAAAAGAAAAGAAAGAAACAGAAAAATATAATTATTTGCGGCGATTATAATACTGCGCACAAAGAAATAGACCTGGCGCGGCCAAAGGAAAACGAAACAAATTCCGGTTTTCTTCCCGAAGAAAGGGCCTGGTTAGATACAATAATAAATTTGGGCTATATAGATATATTCCGTGAATATAATAAAGACCCGGGCCAATATACATATTGGGATGAGTATACACGCGCACGTTTAAGAAATGCCGGCTGGCGGATAGATTATTTTTTTATTTCTAAGGAGATGCGAAAGTTGGTTACCAATGCGAGTATTCATAGTGAAGTTATGGGCAGCGACCATTGCCCGATAGAAGTGGATCTCAAGATATAACCTCAAAGGTTCAGGGTAAAACGTTGCTTTTGTTGGCTGTCTGTATTCTTTGCTGTAACAATCAATATTATGTTCTTTTTGTCTTGACACAAAAAGAACCAAAAAAGTCAAGTCTGCTTAAAAATTGTCTAAAATTGACTTCATTGCGCTACCAAAAAATAAACTCGTGTCGCCCTAGGCGACACTCAAACATATTTTTTGGTTACGCTTCATTCAGCCAATTTTTTAACGCCAATTTTTAAGAGGACGGGAAATAAAGAGACAATTTTTGACAGTTACAGACAATTATTTAAAAACCTAATCCTTACTTTGCCAAATTGATTATGATTTCAGAGATCTCTGCGGCAAGATTTTTGTGAGTTACGAATGATGGCGGTTTGTCCGATCTTTGAATTACTATATCTTCTATATCTTTTTCAGATTCAATAAACTTCATTCTTCCTTTTTCCGCAAGGTATTCATCAAGATATGGTTTCCTGCCGGTGAATATGCTGAAAGTTTTTGTTCCCAGCAGCGCCGATTCCCTGTTCATAGTTCCGCCGCCGCTTAAAACAATATCAGCGGCATAAACAAGCTGGGAACCGTCGACTGCTTTTTCAAGAAACTTTACGTTTTCACTCAACTTACATTTTGATAAAATATAATTCCTGTCCGGCTCAGCCCGTGCAATAATTAAACATGTTGTATTGGAGGAAGCGGAAAAATGTTCGATTGCTTTTATTAATAACTCTTCGCTTTTTGCTTCATGGTAATTGCCCGTCATTCCGGGAGGCCTTATTACAACCAGGACCAAATCTTTAGAGACATTGATCGATTTTCTGAAATCCGCATCCGGCGCAAACGAACTCAGGTAAAGCTCTTCCTTAAACCCGTCATACCGAATCACTTTTTTCAGATTTATGCCGCACGAAGCGAGGCGTTCATCCGGGATAAGTTTAGGGATTAAAAGATTTCCAGAAAAATAATTGAATATTTTCGTTTCGGTGTATTCATAATCCATCATCAGCAGCGATTTGATCTTCAGCCTGCTTGCGGCAACAAGCTGACTTCTGGAACCATGGCTTACAGCAAGGGAAAAGTGAAAATCTTTTGCGAATTTTTTTAACTGAGATGAACGGTTGTAGGTATTCAGAACTTTTTTTATCTTATTTTTTCCGCCGTGAGTTCCGATTGCAGTATGGGGGATATTCCATAGCTTTAGAAGATCCAGCGTCTGCGCGAAATCACGTGCAGTGATCTTAAAGTCTGCGTTTTTAGAACGCAAATATTCAAACACCGGCCTGAAAAGCGGCACGTGGGGTGAGTTATCTAAGTCAAACCATATCATGCCGTAGTATTTCCTTTACCTTTTGAACTTTCCATAAGATCGGAATAAATTTTTTTCAGGTAACCGTAATTTGTGTCCCAGTTGCAATGTTCAGCGGCGATCTTAAGATTTTGATCACCGTGAACCTTAACTAAATCCCTGTTATTGTAGTAGGTTTCAAGCGAAGCTGTAATTGATGCAGAATCCTTTACACGCGCAATAATTCCGTTATCGCTATTTACCCATTCTCTGATTGCTGGTACATCAGTAACAATAATCCCAAGTCCGCACGCAAGCGCTTCAAGAAGAGAGAGCGATGTTCCGTCGCTGAGCGATGTTGAAAGGTACACATCGGATGCATTCAGATATACAGGCAATTTGTCGTTAGGAACTCTACCCACAAACTCAATTTTTTGTTCAAGCTGATTTGACCGTATAAACTCTTTAACAAAATCGCTTTTTGATCCGCCTGAAACGAGCAGCAGTTTAACGTCGTTCTTATTTTTTGCAAAATCTCTGAATCCTTCAAGCAGATTTTCAATTCCGTAAATATTTTCAAGCGCGCGGTTAAATATAACTACAAATGCATTGCCGTCCAGTTTCAGTTGTTTTCTGCATTCAGTTTTATCTGCGGGCTTAAAAATATCCAGGTCGATACCCCATGGAAATACTGTGATCTTTTCAGGCGAAACTTTATAATCCGCAATCATTTTTTGTTTAACAAATTCAGCGTCGCACTGAATGTGGTCAGATTGACGGATAGTTTTACGCGTAATTGACTTTATAAGAAAATGCCTGTCCGGTTCGGTTAATATGTCAGAGCCCCACGGCATAGAAAGATGCGGATGAAAATTTAAGAGAGCCGGCAATATACCCACCTGCCACACGTAACCAGAGTGGATTATATTCGGCTTAAACTCTGCAACGCATTTCTTAAAGTGGAAATATTCGCTCAGCAAAGGGAAAGATCTGACAAGAGGCTTTTTGGAAATTATTTTAAGCCCTTTTATATCCTGTATCTCGCCGATCAGTTCAGACGAACAATAATGAAGCGCCAGAACTTCGTAGTCGGCGGCAAGCTTTTTCAAAAACCGATAATCATGGATACCGCCGTTTGAGGTCAGGTATAAAATTTTCACCGTGAAGACTGGTTAGGCGGCGCCTGGCCAAGCTTTTCCAGCGGAGCAAGAAAGCTGTTTTGCAGAGAGCTTAAGAACAACAGCGCCGGTATAATAATAAACGGAATAACGGCTATATAATTTCTTATTTCTTCTATACTGAAATTTATATATACCGATATAATATATGGAATAGTAACAAGATTAATATAAAGCAGGGGACCTTTGAATTTTTTCCATAGACCAGTGAAGATAAGAAGCGCCACCAGCAAATGCATAGACCCAAAAACAAACAGAAGATCGCGGGCAATAATATGAAGAGGCAAAGTATGGAAAAGCGTCAGGTTCCGGGGTAGATTGTAAATAATGAAATAACCGCCTACTCTGGGGAAAATATAATCCAGGAAAGTATAAGTTGCCACATAGAGCGCCGACATTACGGCGGTATAAATAATTGTTTTCTTTTGCAGAAGCTTCCTGTAATTAAACAGAAGGAATGCCGGTATCAGGTACCCGACAGAAGGATGGTTAAGCAAACCAATACAGAATACAACGAGGAGCCACCCGTTCTTTTCGCTGACTATCAAATAATAGCCCAACGTTATAACAAGCAAAACCCCGAAATCCATATAGAAAAACTGCCCGTTCACGATTATGAAATTCCAGACCATAGGGTATATGATTACAGGGGCGATCCATAAGTTTGCGGCGCGGTTCTGGAAGTATTTATTCAGAAGAAAATAGAATGAAAGCAATATTAAATAACATTGAGCGATTACGATTGCAAAAAACAACGCTCCATCGGAAATTGAATGAAAAACAGCAATAAGCTTTTTTAAGGCAATAAAAACAATCGGGATCAGCAGCCTGAACTGCATTGGCTTTATGGCGGTATTATCTAAAACAGCATAAATACCGCCGCTTGACTGGACGCCATAGAAGTCGGCTTTTTCAATGAATTTATGATAATACAGATAGCAAAAGGTTACCGAAATAACCATATAAAGAATGTGTACTATGATCGGCGGATAATTATCATTTGGAAATCTTTTATTCAGGAATTTTATCATATACAAGATCGAGAATTTATTTAAGTTTTATTCCAACCACCAACTGTTGAGCGCCAAGCGGAATCCACTTGAGCCCCTTTTCAATAAACCGGAAGATACCTCCCTTGAAGGGAAAAAACAGGATATATGGATCTTCGGCAAGGGCAAGCCCCGAAGCTTTTAAAAGATTGGATATTTTATTATGGCTTAGCAAAACGGCGTCACGGTCAAACTCGCACTTACTCACAACCCTTCGGGTCAAAGGATTGTACGGGTTGTGTTCAAAGACCGCCGCGGCTCCGCCAGGCCTGAGAACCCGCCGCATTTCATTTGTAAAATTCTGCCAGCCCGAGGGCGGCACATGGTGCATTACGTTTATTGCAAAAGCAAAATCCATAGAATTATCTTCAAACGGAAGATGGTCGCCGTCGTACTTGATATAATTAACGCCAGGGTTGTTGACTTTTGCTTTGCTTACAACGCCTTCTTCGATATCGACCCCGTTTAGTTTTTTTATTTTGGAACTGAGGTAGCTATCAACATGTCCCACACCGCATCCGATATCGAGAACGTCGGCGGTATCTGAATTACAGCAATACTTTTTCACAAGGCCAAGTACCATATCAGCCTTAACCTGGATGAAGAAGTCAGCATCCTGTCCGGCAAAGTCTATTGACTCCTGGATTTTCTGCTGGTAATTATCCACATAATCGTCAAATTTGACGTCGCTATTTTTCTCGTTCTTAGACGTATTCAACAGGCCGTAAATTTAATTTGTCAAAAGCGCTCAGATAAATTATGAACAACGTTGATATCCCTGGGATAAGTTCAGCATAAACCCTGATTTCGCTGAAATAAATTATAAAAATTCCGAACAAAAGATAAGGTAAAAATACCAGGTTTACGTACACTTTTCTTCTATCGGGGTGCTTTTTCCATCTCCCGGTCAGGAAAAGCAGCAGAACCGGAACATACAGCAGCCCGAAGTTCAGGAAAATATCCTTTTGATAGATCCTGTTAAAGGGCAGCTGTTTTATGGTATAAATATTCGCGTCATAGCTTATTTCAACCGTCGAACCTGCATTGTTTTGAAAAAGATAATTCAGTATCAATTTGTAAACTACAAATAGCGCCGACATCAATAAAACGTTCAGGATTATTTTTTTTGTAAACATTTTTTTGTAGTTAAAGAAAACATAAGCAAACCCCAGGTAGGCTATAGTTTCTTTATTAACAAGGCCGATAATAAAAACAATAAGCAGGTATGTAAATTTTTCTTTAAGTATAAAATATATGCCAATAGTAAAAATCAAGACCGAGGTAAAATCATAAAACTGGAACCCCTGGTTCAGGATAATATAATTCCAGAGCATTGGGTATAAAATAACAGGCGAAAGCCAGAGGATCGCTTTTTTGTTCTGAATATACTGAGTAAGCGTTTTATTGAAAACATCGATTATGAAACATACAATTATGAAATCGTAAACGATGAAAACGGTCTTTTGCGGAATAAACGACAGCGGTTTTAACAGGACAAATATGAACGGAACCAGCAGCCTGAACTGGTATGGCTTCCATGTATGGAAAGTGATTACGCGGTCAATACTGTTATCAGCGCTGAAATCGGCAGGTTCAACAATTTTCTTGTAATAGAGAAAACAAAATACGCCGGCAAGAAGCAGGTAAAACACCCGGTATGCAAACGGTATTTTATTTTCGCCGTTCAAACTTAGTTTTCAGGATTATAATAGATAGGGACGCACCAGTGATTTTTAGCGACCCAGTCGGAATTTGGCAGTTCAACGTTGTGATTAAGAATTCTGTGGCACGGCTCGTCATATACTTTTCCCGTTGATTTTTCAATCGGGTCAAAAACGATATATTTGTAATACCCCGAGATCATTCCGTCAGGCAGCTTAAGCCTATTTGGATGAATTCCATCCAGCTTGCGCGCATAATCATTTTTGAAATCAATAATATCGTTCAGTCTGTCAACCTGTATTGCGCCAATTGCAGCGGCGAACTCAGTTATCCTGTAATTCAACCCATGCACTTTGAAATCAAACTTGCCATAGTTGCGGAATTTTTTCGCATAATCTACCAGCTCTTTGTTATTTGATACCAGCATTCCGCCCTCGCCGGTAGTAATTGTCTTAGTTGCGTAAAATGAATAGAACCCGGCATCGCCCCACTGGCCGGTTCTTTTCCCGTTCCACGAAGCTCCGTGCGAGTGCGCGCAATCCTCAAGCAGAATGATTCCGTTTTGTTTGCAATAGTCAGCGATTCTTTCTATATCAAACGCTATATGGCCGCCAATATGCACAACCCACACCGCGGCTGGTTTATATTTCTCTGCCTTTACTTTCATATCATCAAAGCTCATGCAGAGGTCCGTTTTGTTGCAGTCAACAAACTGAACGTTGGCCCCTGAATTTAAAATAGCCAGCGGCGTAGCCATAAATGTATTTGATGGACAAAGAACGGTTTTGCCTTTGAGCCCGTAAAATTCCATAGCGGCAAGCGCGGCCCCTGACCAGCTTGAAAACGCAACTGAATCAAGCTTGTTAAATTCGGCCCATTTATTTTCAAATAACTCTGTATAATAGCTTTCCGTCCATTTATTGGAAGAAACTATTTTATCAAAAGCTTCGTGGATAAGAGGCAAATCCCGTTTATCAAATCCGATTGAGAAGTTCATAGTTTTTTGATTTTAAAATCTGAAAATAATTAACCAATCAGCTCTTCGCTTGAATCGAAATAGTGATTATAATACACTTTTTGTTTTGGATCTTTTATTTCTTTTGTGCGTAGCCGCTCGTAAATTTCTTTTCCCGCTTCACCGATTGTATGTTCTGCGTTGAAGCCAAGCTCGTTCTGAATCTTTTTAAACGAAACGCGGTAGTCGCGCGCATCGATATTATTTGTTTCCGTGTTAACGTTAACCCCAGCATTGAATGTTTCACCAATAGAATCGACTACCAATCCTGCGACCTCGCTAATTTTGTAGTTCTGTTTTTCTGAGCCGACGTTATATATTTTGCCGCGCGCAGTTTCGTTTTCTAAAACTTTTATATAGGCATCCGCGGCGTCTTTAACGTGAATGAGCGGTCGCCATTGGTTACCGCCGAATACATTTATTTGCTTATCAAGAAAAGCCGTCATTGTCATAGTGTTTACAACAAGGTCGAACCGCATCCTCGGCGAGTAGCCGTAAATCGTCGACATACGCATAATAACAGGTTTAAAATTATTATCCATCATCTGCATTATGCTTTCTTCGGAAGAAATTTTTGTTTTGGCGTAAAGCGAAACCGGATTTAATGGCGCGTTTTCGTCAAGCACATCAGCGCCTACTCCGTAAACGCTGCAGGTTGATGCGTAAATAAATTTTTCAACGCCGTTTAGTTTACACGCAGATGAAATAGCCTGCGATGCAATGAAATTTGTTTCAACCGTTAAATCAGGACGTGCTTTAGATGCAGGGTCTCCAACAACAGCCGCAAGTAAAATAACGCTCTTCATGTTTTTTATAGAAGAAGTAACAGTTTCTACGTTGCGAATATCTCCTTCAATAATTTCAACGCGTTTATCGGAACGGAATTTTTCTACAGGTTTGGAACCGTAAATAAAACTATCCAGAATTTTTACTGTATAACCGGATGCCAAAAGCTGTTCGGTGAGAACAACTCCCAGATAACCGGCCCCGCCAATAACCAATACGTTTTCTTTCATTTAAGTGTTGTTTTTACGTATTTTTCCATGGCATCCCGATAAGTAAACTGCGGTTTCCAGCCGAGAAATTTTTCAGCTTTTTCAGAAGAAATAAACCGCCCTTTAAAATTCCCTTTTCTGTCTTCAACGAACGTGACTTTAGCTTTTTTTCCGATTATTTCTTCGAGCGTGGTAACAATATCTATGACGCGGATCTTTTTCCACCCGTTCAGATTGAAAATTTCGTTCTCCGCTTTTGGATTAAGGCAGGCGGCGTTTCCTTTTGCTAGATCTTTAACATAAATAAATTGTCTCGTCTGGCTGCCATCACCGTGAATTGTAATTTCTTCGCCTTTCAAAATCTTATTTATGAAAATGGGAGTAACGGTTTCTGGCCTTGCGCGCTCTCCGAAAGGAATACCGTAACGCATTATGGTATAATTAACACCGTAAAGCGATTTATAATTTCTGCAGAATAATTCCGCGGATATTTTTGATGAAGTGTACAGGTGATCCGGGTTCTGTGCATAGGGCGTTTCTTCGGTTATTGGAAATGAAGCGCTAAGCGGGACTATTTTATGCCCCCCGCCCTCTTCCTGCGTTCTCTTTTCTATTTTAACTGTTCCATAGATCCATTCAGTTGATGCCAGCAGCACACGGCCCACATTATTTTGGCGGGCGCATTCCAAAACGCTAAGCGTTGAGTTGGAAGTATTCATGTTAGAATAAAGCGGTTTCTCATAGAACCTGTTAACATTTGCTTCAGCTGCAAGATGATAAATAGCGTCGAATCCTTTTGTGGCGGTAATTATTTTTTCAAGGTCGTTAACATCGCCTGCAACATAATTACACTTCTGTCCGAAACGCGGAGCCTCGAGATCGTAGATAGTAACTTCATGGCCGAGCTCAAGCAGCACATCTATGATGTGCGAACCAATAAATCCGGAACCTCCTGTAATTAATATTTTCATCTATTATTATTTCAAATTGGCAATGTATTGTTCGGCTAAGCGCTGCATAGAAAATTTCGCTTTTATAGCCGCGTTAATATATTCTTTCATTTTGTTTAAAACAGCGGGATTCTTAATTACATATTCCATCTTTGCCGCCAGATCTTCCGCTGTGTTATCAAACACCAATCCGGAAAGGCCATCATCCACATATTCTAAAAACCCGGGCTGCCTGCTGCAAACTGCCGGAACAGATTCATTGTATCCAATAAGCAGCGGTCCGCATTGTGTAACCTGTTTGTAGGGCAAAACGAGAACGTCGCTATCTTTATAAATTCCAGAGATATTTTTGTAATCTATAAACAAATCAATACACTGAGTATTTTTAATTTTTTTTATTCTTCGCGTAAGTTCATCGCGGTTATACTTAAGTTTGCCATAAATCCCTAAACTAAAGTCAAGATTCTTTTTTTGCAAAATTTCAGCCGCCTCCAGAAGCGTTTCCAAGCCTTTATAAGGTTCAACCGAACCGAAAAAAAAGAACTTTATTGGCTCGCCGGTTTTTGTAACAGAACTTGAAGAAACGGCATCAGTAAAGTAATCTATTATTGGCAGCTGAAACAACTTTGCATCAAACCCGAATCTGTTTTTGAATAGCGCCGCCTGGGTTTTGCTTACAACGCAAATGTGCTTTTTTAAAAGCGCAAACGTCATTTTAAGCGCCAGCGATGCATGGCGCTGCCTGCTTTCAGGATGTTTTTCAACGTCATGAACCGTGACCAGGAATCTTTTAATAAAAAGCTTAACCGGTAAAACCTGGTAGATATTCAACGCATTGAACCAGATCAGATCTGCGTTCATTTTCCGGAGCCGCAATATAAAACCAATTTCTCTTATAATATTCCAGGGATTCCTGAAACGTTTTCGTTTTACAATGGTTGCACCTAATTGTTCGGCCCAGCTTGTTAGCTCCGGACTCTTTTGGCGCGCCTGAATAAAAACCGGAAACTCAATGTGTTTTCGCAGTTCTTTGGCGATAGTGTAACTATGGTCAATATAACTTTCTGAAGTTACGTATATAACTTTCAAAAGTCCTCAGTTTAAAATTTTAAATAGATCGCCCGCGCTTATTGTGTTCATGCATGTAATTGTTTTATCGCATTTGTTAAGGTAGCAGCAGAGGCAATCGACCTTACCGCTGAAAACAATTTTCCCGTTGCCGAAAACATCAAGCTCTGTATGCGAAGTAGGTCCCACAACAACCACCGCAAATTTATCTAAAGCCGTTGCAATATGCAAAGCAAGCGAGTCGGCCGTTAATATCTTACCGGCAAGCATAGATATAGCGATAAAATCATCAATTGAATTATCGCATCCGAAATAAATAACATTATTCCTGTCTTCTATTGCGTCTGAGATCCCGTCATAAAAATCCCGGTCTTCATCACCCGCTACAATGCCAACGGCAGTCTTCTCGGACGAGGCAGAGAGCATATTAACTAGTTCGATAAAACCTTCTTTTGTCCATTTTTTATATTGCCAGCGTGCGCCGCCGCCAAGGTTAACCAGTATAAATTCCGAATAATTATTCAGAGCATACTTCTTCTTAATTTCTTCAGCGTTTTTCCTGTGCAGGCTTGTTATAGTCAACGAAGGTTTTGATCCGGCATATTCGAGTCCGCATATTTCATGAATGATCCGGTGGTATGTTTTTTTGTTTTGTTTTTTTTCGTTATCATCCACGCCCATCAGGTACCATTCATTGGCCAGGTTGTTAATTGGATACGGCTTGCCGTTTGCGATAGTAAAGCCGAATTTTTCATGAGCTGATACCGAGCTCATTATCCGGCAGCTTTCTTTGCCGCTATCCAGATTTATGGCGATGTCGAACATGTCGTTAAATAAATGTTCCAGTTCGTCTTCAGAAAAATAAATTTCATCGATGAGCGCGTTATCCTTTATAACCGGAAACGATTTTGATTTTGTTATCCATGTAATTTCAGAATCAGGGTGCTTGTCTTTCAGCGAGGGTAAAACAGAAGTTGTTCTCAGCACGTCGCCAACGGCATCAAGCTTAACGATTAATATTTTTTTATGTTCGACACCGGATTCCGTGATGACCGGCGGACCTATTGGCGGAAATTCATTCTTAATTGTGGTATCCTGTTCATAGAAAGTGCAGTTTGAACAAAACACGCCATATTGCTTGTTAGGAGAACAGGGTTTGTCTCCTTCAAAATGCTTGCAGTCGAAATGTATGAGGGGAAGTTCTGTCATTTGTGATTTGCGTCGCGTGAGAAGAGCTCAAATCGCCGCCGGTATTTCATGAAAATTTGCGGCTGCCTGCATCCCGCGAAGCTCTTTTTTGAATATGCCGGAATTATTACCGGGATTTTGTGCAAAAAAATCAGTTTTTTGCAATTTTAATGCGGAATAATAGGCAAAAAAATTAATACAAAAAATCTAATATTTTTCGCTTATTTACGGTATAATTAATATTTTATATGAATAATCTGTTAGCGCTTCACGGGGCCCTGGGCTCAAAAGCGCAATTCACGGAACTGGAAAAAACGCTTGGTGGAGATTTTGAGTTATACAGCCTCAATTTTTCAGGGCATGGCGGATTAGAAATACCGGACGAGCCTTTTAGCATAGAATTATTTGCAAGAGATGTATTGGGTTGGATGGAGAAAAAAAGTTTTCAGAAAACTAATATATTCGGTTACAGCATGGGAGGTTATGCAGCTATGTATTTAGCGCGGCATTACCCGGAGAAGATTGAGAAAATTTTTACGATGGCGACTAAATTTGACTGGACCCCGGAAAGCTCATTGAAAGAATCTAAAATGCTGGACACTCAGAAAATAAAAGATAAAGTCCCTGAATTTTGGGAGGAGTTGAAAATTCGCCATGCGCCTCAAAACCCGGAAGAAATTTTGCGCAAGACTGCGGAAATGATGATAAACCTTGGGAAGAAAAATGTCTTAAACGTTGATGATTATGGCAAGATTGAGCATGAAGTTGTTGTGGGAATTGGGGATAGAGATAAAATGGTAACGCTTGATGAAACGAAAGAAGTTTATAAAAATCTAAGAAACGGACGATTGCTTGTTTTACCTGAAACGCCGCATCCGTTAGAAAAAGTGAATCAGGAAAGACTAAAATATGAAATTACGTCATTTTTTAAATAAATCCTGAAATTACAATTTTTTCAATTTGTAGTTGAATCTTTGAATGAATACCTTTATACTTGTAGGTTTTTATGAAAAAATGCGTTTCAATACTGATTTTGGCATTAATGCTGTATAATATCATGGGGTATTATCTGGCATACCTTGCTATGGTTCAGCAGACGAAGGAAGAAATGCGTGAAACTCTGACGGATAACGATGAAACGCAGGATCTGATCGTTGTGAAGGTTCCTTATGTAAACGGGAAGATCGAAGAAAAAGATTTTGAGCTGATTGATGAAGATGAGTTCCGGTATGAAGGTAAAATGTACGATATTGCCCGCACCGAAATTAAGGACAACGCCATTTATTTTTATTGTTTAAACGATAAAAAAGAAGATGCGATAGATCTTGCGCTGGTAAAACATATTCAAAATAATGTTAACGATAACAGTGCAACAGGGAAGAAATCAAACAGCATTTTAAAAAATTTAATCAAAATATACTTACCAATAACAGGCTTAAGCGGCTCATTTTCATCCTCCGAAAATGACAATAGCTATGCCGGGCGTACCTTTCAAACGCTTACGACGGTATTTGACGTAGCGTCGCCCCCTCCAAGGTTTATTTAATATTTAATTTATAAACATTTTCTATCTTCCTCACGCGGCTGTTTGCTGCGCGAAGGGATGCTGCATTTTATTAATAATAATAAATATTAAATAAATACTAACACCATGAAAAATTTTCTATTACTCACGGTTATACTTTGCTTTACTTATAATGCTTACGCGCAGAACGTTTTAAAGGGCGTAGTAAAAGATAACCAAAATAATCAGCCTATACCGGGCGCAAGCATTAAAATCGGCAATACGTCGGAGGGCGCCATTACGGACGATAACGGCGCATTTGAGCTGAAATACACAAATGACTTCAAAACTATTACAGTCAAAGCCATCGGATATTCAAAACAAGATATTGACGTCACAGATAAAAATAAGGAGCAAATTATAGCTCTCGAACCGACAAACCTTTCTACAGGCGAAATACAGGTTGAGGGTTTAACCAGAAAGAAAAATCTTGAAACACCCCAGAGTATCGGGCTGCTTTCAAAGGAAGATCTAAACAGGGATATCGGAATAAATATTCAGAATACAGTTAATCTTTTGCCGGGCGTAAAGATGGAATTCCGCAATCTTGGTTCAGGCGTTCTTATGGTAATACGCGGATACGGCGACCAGACCAATTTTAACGGCAATGGATACAAAGCATATTATAACGACATATCATTAACGGACGCGGACGGAACGACTGCGCTGGATGAAGTTGACTATACTAACCTCAGCAACGTTGAAGTATTCAAAGGGCCGGCGTCAAGCATTTACGGCGCAAACATTGCGGGTGTTTTAAGCATGAGGTCATCAAAGGCTCCGTGGGGAACAAACGTTATGCTAACCGGACTTGGCGGTTCATACGGCCTGTTCAGGTCGAATACCGGCGTATCAATCGGAAACGAAAAGGTAAGCATATTCGCTAATTACGGGCACCAGCAGGAAACCGGTTTTAGGGGACACAACAATTCGAAAGAAGACTTTGCCTTAATGAACGGAAGCGTCTTCATTGACAGGAAAAACACGTTATCTTTTTTCGGAACCTATTCGCAGGTCTACAATGCGCTTGCAGGCGAGCAGGATAGCGCAACATTCCTGAACAACCCAACGTGGGCCGATACAAATTACGTAAAGAATGACGCACATATAAAAAGCGAAAGCAGCAGGCTTGGGCTAACTTATGAACATTTATTCTCGAAAAACTTCCTGAACAGAACCACTTTTTACGCAGGGTTCTTTTATCTTGACCAGCCTTCAGCTGCGGGGTTAAGCCGCGCCAACAGGAGCAAGCTGGGAGCAAGAACAACGTTCAGCTTCTTCCCGACAATTGGAAAGGTTAAAACCAATTTTACATTTGGCGGAGAGTTTTTGAAGAATGTAAACTATGCGTTATCGTATACATTAACAAATAATGTTCTGGGCTCTTTAAGAGGCAACCAGGAAATCAAGCCTTCGATGTATAACGTGTTTGGACAGGCGGATATTAATATTACAAGATCCACTTTGTTTACAGCCGGCGCAAGCGCAAACTTTGTAGAATACCTGGTGTATGATATGGTTGCAGCATCGTCCACCCACGTAAACGCGTCGGGTTACAGAAGGTTCGATCCAATAATAACTCCCCGCGTAGCAATAAACCAAATTATTAAAGGAGAGTTTTCTCTTTATGCAAGCGTGAGCCAGGGATACACGCCGCCATCAACAAGCCAGGTTTTAATTACCCAGCTTGGGCAGGTGAATCTTGACTTAAAGCCCGAGGTGGCGACAAGTTATGAATTCGGCACGAAGGGAAGCTTCTTAAAAAAAGCTTTGAACTATGATGTAGCTTATTACCTTATGGATGTAAAAGATAAGCTTGTTACTCAGAATTTTGCTGCAGCAAACGGAGTTCCTGCGTATTCTATTACAACAAATGCAGGAAAAGTCCGCTACCAGGGCCTGGAGGCGACTATATCGTATGCCTATCAGCCCGAGAAATCAAAGGTCATTTCTCTTATTCGTCCTTTTGTAGCCTATACATATACAAATGACAAGAATCTTGATTTCAAAAGCGACAACAACAATAACGCAAGCACAAAAGATTATACGGGATTAAAAGTTCCCGGAGTGGCTCCAAGCACAATAAATGCAGGGCTTGATATTATTACAAAACCGGGGATTTATCTTAATGCCAGCTATTCATATACAGGCAAGCAATATCTTACTTTTGATAATTCTCATCAGGCTGACGCATACGGACTGCTGAACGGAAGGATTGGGATCAAGAGAGTCCTTGGCAAAAAATTCAATCTTGAAGTTTACGGCGGAGCAGATAACATCACGGGTCAGAAATACCCGATCGAATTGTTCCTGAATGCAAATGATCAGCATTTTTGGTTAGCCGGCCCGAATAAGGCGACATTCTACGGCGGGTTAAATCTGGGTTATACTATTAACTAATTAAACAATTCCGGGGGCTTTCCCATTGTTGGATATTTTTTGTTTCATTGAAGACGTCGACGGAGCGGTTAATTAAATTCCCCCGAATTCAAACCGCATCCGGAGTTTAAAATTCAGTAGCCGGATGAAAATCGCCAAAGAGCATAAAGCAAAACGGTGGGGCATTAAGCCGGAGCGTTAAGCTTAGCTCTAATTCCTCCTGGCGAATCTCGTTCGGAATGCAGTGATAACAGGAGCTAAACCTGCCCGTAAAAGGGCAGGAGGGCTCCATGGGGAAACCCCGGTTTTTAAAACAAGAAAACATAAAATGAAAAATAAAATCGTTTTGTTTATTACTTTAACGGCGTTCGTATATGCGGGCTGCGGAAGATTAAGCAATAAGCAAACAGAAGAGCAAAAAAATCAAACCACCCGGATAGTATGCGTTTCAAAACAATTGAACGAAATAATTTACGCGCTTGGCGCAGGCGATAAGCTTGTTGGCATAGACCTTTCAAGCACATATCCTCCCGAAATTCAGAAACTCCCAAACGTAGGTTACCACCGTTTGTTAAGCGCCGAAGGAATAATTTCTTTAAATCCAACGGTCGTATTTCATGATGGCAACATAGCGCCCGATAATGTAATACCACAGCTGCAAAAAGTAGGAATTCCGATAAAAGAATTCAAGTCCCCGGCATCTTTTGACAGCACCTGTATACTTATTCACCAGGTTGCTAAAGAATTCGACGCCGATAAAAAAGCTGATGAAATTTGCGCGAAGCTTGACGCTGACATGAAAAAAGCCGCAGAGAAAAAAAAGGAATACAAAACCATTCCGCGAGTGCTGATAATTCATTACGGAAGGGCGAATAATAATTATTTTGTTATGGGCAAAAGAGGAAACCAGAACACGCTGATAGAAATGGCGGGAGGCGTTAACGCCGCCGACACATCAGGATTCAGATTGTTAAGCGCTGAATCGATTGCAAATTGCCAGCCGGATGTTATCCTGGCCACGGATTTTGGGTTTGACAGGCTTGGAAGCGAGGAAAAATTTGTTGAGCTTCCGGGAATTTCTTTGACCCCGGCATTTAAGAACCATAAGATATTCAGAGTCGAGGAGCACGATATGGTTTACTTTGGCCCGAGAACGGGCGAGATAGTTATGATGTTAATGGATCTGATACATAAATAAGAACAAATGAATCTTCTTCATTCTGTTAAGTACAGCGTTATTTACTGGACGCTGGGTGTGTTATTGGTAATTATGGTTGTAATTTCCGCTGGTGTCGGCGCGGTACATCTGCCGGTAAGCGAAATAATAGATATAATAAGCCACGCATTTGGCGGGCATCCGGATACTCCAATCAATTCTATCCACGAAGGGCTTTTCTTTCAGATTCGGCTTCCAAGAACCTGTATGTGTTTCGTTGTCGGAGCGGCCCTATCCGTTTCAGGCGCGTTAATGCAGTCGCTGTTCCGTAACCCCATTGTTGAGCCGGGACTTGTAGGCACATCAGCCGGAGCCGCTCTTGGGGCGTCATTTACATTTGTATTTGCTAAAGTGGGCATTTTTGCCGAGCTGGCTTTTTTAGGCGACCTGCTTTTACCGCTCGTAGCTTTTGTTGGCGGCCTGACCGCGACAACCATAGTTTACAGGTTCTCGTCATTCTACGGTAAAGTGAATGTTTCGACTATGATATTGGCGGGAATAGCCGTGAACGCCATGGCCGCAGGAGGAACCGGATTTCTATCATACATTGCCCGCGATCCGCAGGCGAGGTCAATTACTTTCTGGAACCTCGGCACGTTTTCAGGAGCTGACTGGAAGAGCGTGATAATTGTGGCTTCAATCACATTAATATGTATTCTGGCTGTATTGCGTTATGCCAAACCTTTAAATGCGCTTCAGCTTGGCGAGACCGAAGCAAACTACCTGGGTATAAATATTGAAAGAATGAAGATACAGCTGATACTTATTAACACGCTTATGGTTTCCGTAGCAACTTCCATGGTAGGAGTAATAAGTTTTGTTGGCTTAACCGTCCCTCACTTGCTGAGAATATTGAAAGGTTCCGATAACCGTTACCTGATGATAGGCTCAGCGCTAATGGGCGGCATTTTGATGACGATTGCGGATATGCTTGCAAGAATAATAATAGCTCCAGCGGAAATGCCCATTGGTATAATAACGGCATTTGTTGGCGCCCCTGTATTTTTGTGGCTGCTATACAGGAACAGGAAATCGGGGAGGAGAGGAGGGTTTTATGCTTAACGCAAGGAACGTAACCTACTCAATTGGAAATTTTAAGCTTGTTGAAGATATAACTCTTGATTTTAAAAGCGGCGAGCTTGCTGTAATTATGGGACAAAACGGCGCAGGGAAATCTACACTGCTGAAAATTCTTGCCGGCAGCCTTAAACATTACGCCGGCGAAGTTATAATGATGGATAGAAGCCTGGATAGCTTTTCTGACCTTGAGCTTGCGAAAACGCGGGCTGTTCTGTCGCAGCATTATGATGTTTCATTCCCGATACCGGTGGGCGAAATTGTTCTTATGGGCCGGTACCCGCATTTTAAAAACACGCCTTCGGCAAACGATAATGTAATTTGTGAAAAAGCGATGGAAATGATGGGGGTAACGCAGCTGAGCGACAGGGATTATAATACTTTATCCGGCGGCGAGTCGCAAAAAGTCCAGATGGCGCGTGTGCTTGCCCAGATATGGCAGGCGGAAGAGAATGAACAAAAAATATTGTTCCTTGATGAACCGGTATCAAGTCTTGATTTGCATTACCAGCATTACATATTGAGAATAGCTAAAGAGTATGCGAAGAGCAACATTTTAGTAATTGCGGTTTTGCATGATATAAACCTGGCGTTTAATTATGCTGACAGGGTTATTTTCATGAAAACAGGGAAGATTGTAAAAACATATTCCGGCGATGAAGAAGTTGATAAAGCTGTTGTGAGCGAGGTGTTTGACGTTAAAACAGAAATTATTAAAAACCCTTTTTCGAATAAGCCGATATTTGTTGTGGATGAAAAGTAGAGGGCTATTGTTATTTCAGCTTATCAATACTTTTGAAATATTTGTATATCTCTTCGTTCTTTACGGTTAATTTTCCGTCTTCATTGGGGTCGCCCTGTACCGGCTGGAGCAGGAAAGGTATTAGCCATAAAATTGGTTTTTCGTCGAAATTCTTAGGATAGTTATCGCCATTTTCACCATACGACATGATTGGATATTTTATAGCCATTTGCGAAAAGCGCAACTCTATTCTTCCGGCATAAATCCTTTTCCCGTTTAGAGTTACAATAAAAAGCTTTTCAGAAAAGCGGTAGCCGGATTTCTCGTTTTCCCACTTAGCCAGGTAAGCTGTAAATATATCTTTCCCGGACGGCGTGAGCCGTACCTGTTGTTTTTCCCAGTCATATGAATCAATTTCAGCGTCTGAAATAATAACATCTGAGAGCGGCGCATTGTTGAGAAAATTCATCCAGCTTGAATCATAATTATAAATATGCGTTTCAAATTTTGCAGTCTCGTTGTGGTTATAGAAATATATAGCAAAACCTCCATCTCCGGCGGGTTTATTGTTTTTCATCGTATCAGATTTTGAACAGGAAAAGTTTCCGGCAAACAATAAAAAGAAGAAAGAAAAAGAAACCGCAAGATTAATCAACATAGGCATTCAGTATTTTATTTATCTATTGTAATTATTTCGTCAGGCGCATCATTATCTATATGAAACGTCATATCTCTTTCAGTAACGCCAAGCGCAACCTTATTATTATTTACTGATTTGATCTTTCGAATCTCCATCGTTTCCGTGCCGGTTTCTTTAAGCTCTTTTGAATAAAACGAAAAGTATTTTTTCAGATTCCCATCGTTATCTGTTTTGAGCGCAATTGTTTCGACTGCGTTCCATGTGCCGTTATGCGCGCGCCGCTGAAACAGAATTTCATTTCTGCCGTCCCCGTCCAGATCGGTAAATGTGATATATGGTTTATCGATAAGCCGGCCGTTCCACGATTCAAACCCCTGCTCGTTATTATACATAAACGTTCCGTCTATTTGAAAAAAGTCAGAATAATTATTCTTTTTGGCATCATACATGCAAAGGTATAACTGGAACCCGGAGAGGCTTTCGTTTAGTTCGGTAACATACAAAACATTTCCATCACCCGGGTTTATTTTAAACGTTTGAAAATAAAGGCTGCTTATGTCGCAATCATCGCTGAGTTCCTTACAAACCCTTGAGATCAAACCGGCGATATTTGTTTTAAGAGCGGCCGGCATTGTTTCTTTCCCGGAAACGGAATCGCGAAAGGTAACAATATCGTTATCATCCCTGGCTACAACGCTATTCAGGTTTTGCGCATGTAGACAGGGCGCCAATAAAAAGACAGAGAATAAGAAGAATAGTTTTAATTTCACTTTGCAATTTTAAAATTAAAGTTTGGCGATTTATAAACGCCCATCAGCCGGATCCAAATGGGCAAAAGCATTTCTGAACAACGGGCGCCGGTTATATCGCCTAAATCAATAACCGATTTCCACCCGAAGGAGTCTTTTAAAATTTTCGTAACTTCAGCTTTAGCTTCTGCGTCATTGCCACAAATAAATATATCGTGTTCGCCGGGAACCTGAGATGGATTTACCATTACGGAGCAATTAGTAGTATTGAGCGCTTTAACCACTTTTGCAGCAGGGTATTCACGCTGGATTTGCTCGCCCAGCGAATCAGTATTGCAAACCGAGAGCGTTGGCGGCATCCCTTTTGAAAAATCCAGGGGATTTGCAACGTCTACCAGGATCTTATCATTAAGATTAGGCGCAGTTGCTAGCTTAAGCGCTTCTAATGAAGCCATTCCTGATGTACAGTTGAATATAATATCGCCAAATGCCGCCGCTTCTGCAAATGTTCCCTGCGATGCTTTATGCCCTGACGTTTTTACCCATTCAGCCGCTTTTTCGTTATTTGCGGCTCGCGACCCCATTTTAACTTCATACCCCAGTTGGGCGAGTTTTGTTCCGATGGTTTTACCAACCATCCCTGTGCCAAGTATTCCTGCTTTCATTTTAATTAATTATTTTTAATTTGCAAAGAATGTTTACTGCAAAAATATGCAGTTCATATATTTCTTACAAGAACTGTCAGAAAGTATAGTATAGAACTTAATTAACAGAAATAAAGAATCAGCGCAATTTTTGCATTATTAATTTTAAAATCTATGTTAATAGACGG
>CAZMRG010000033.1:20525-26616 GCA_964568655.1 uncultured Ignavibacteriales bacterium
GTTAGTTAATACTTTATATCATTTTTCGAGCAAAAATCCAGAACCTGCATAAATAGTTTCTTATTCATATAGCAAATGTTTGTCCTTCCTGAAAAATAAGTTTCATATTCATACTTACTATCTAAAATAGGCAATACATATATGCTGCTTGTTGTGTAAAGTCCTGCGTTAGTTTGTGAAGTATTAACCACGTAAAGAGAATCATGTGTGAAAACAAAATCCGTTCTGTCGTAAGAACTCATATCATATTTTGTTTTAATTATAGTTGTTAACTGGCTGGGAATAATAACATACTTGCTGGCAGTTTGTCCGGTACATGGGAACTGGATCAGACTTTTATCAGAATATTTGCTTGTATCCTGATTAGACGAACCGGTTTCTACCACATAAACATCATGCGTGAAATTAGAATCATACGTTATTGTGATAGTGATACCCGATAGATCGCTTTGGATCTGGGCAGTCAATGGGTTCTTCACGGGGTTGACCCCCGCTTCTGTTTTAAAAACTGAGCCGCCGCAACTACAAATAATTATTGAAGCTGCCGGTAAAATCAGCTGTAAAAAGAGCCTTTTTAAACGATTTTTGAGATTATTTTGCATAAACGTTAATAATACGAAATGCAATATAACAATGAAATTCTTACAAAGGTATAAGTATTAGTTAGTGTTGTTAGAGTAATTTTTATCACCTTAAAACGGTATGGCTACTCTGAATCCACAGCTGTCATTGATAATCGTTTTCGGTACATATTTCAATAAAACGCTAATTCCGGCAAGGACTCACTTAAGTTTTAATACAGCTGGGTTAAATATTCATTGTTTGTATAAATAAATATTCCATTTTTCTGTTTCACCGGCTTTCTGTATATCGTTTCTGACATAAGGTTTATTTGAAAGAAGCTCGCTGAATATTTCGCTCATCGGCGTTCCGGATTTTTTTACCATAATAATTCCGGATTTATTTTTTTGCATGAAATCACGGATAGCCTCCCTTAAACCGTCCTTATCAGGCGGGGAGTCATATCCGGAAATCAAAACCCTGGAATCATAAGCGGGCGGAGCCGGAAGCATTGTTCTGTAGGGAACATAAAAAATGCTGGATGCGGAATTATGTTCGTCAAATATAAGTGCAGGGTACAGTTTGATATTCTTATCGATAAAATCAATCATCTGCCGCGCATCGTCAGGGTCCTCGGAAGTAACTATGAACTGCATTACTTTTGGAAACGCCTTATTGAATTTAGCTGGCACAAAATCTTTCATATAAGAAAACGGAATGCACGTTAAGATCACAATGGATACAAACGAAAATTTCAGCGCAGGGGACTTGTATTTATCAACCGCCCTGCTTAAGCCTATTCCCGCAAATACCGGGGCAAAGTAATAAGCAAAATACATATAGTGGGTCATGTAATACAAAGTAGCCCAAAGACTTTGTATTCCGTTCAGCAGCGCAGGCATAAAAACGGCGCACATTAAAACGATAAAGATCGATTTAGGAAAAGATTTATAAGAAAAGATCATTCCTTTAAAGAAATACCAGAACAAAACGAATGTAACCCCGATTACAATAAAATAGTACGGAAGGAAAAAACCAAACATTCTAACGCCGAGGCTGAGTCCCTGGATACTGTTGGGGGCCACCTGGTCGTAGCCCACCATGAATGGTTTCAGGGGGTTTCCATAAACTATCTGACTGAAGAAAAGATATATCGGCTCAAAGATCAGTGAGAGTACAATAAAATGATAACGGCCTTCTTTTTTAGAAGCAAAAGCGATTATACAAAAAGGCAACGCGAGACATAATATTTCAAATCTCTGGAAGAGACCAAGAAATGCGAACAGGCCGCTCAGGATGAAATATTTTTTTGATTCTTCCGAACCCATCGCCTTTATGAAAAAGAAAACAGTTATGCACGCCATTGTCAGGAATGGCTGCTGCGCATATGGTTCGAAGTTTAAACGGAAAATTACGGGATTCAGCATGAATATGCAAAGCGTTATAAATGCTGTTTTAAAATCTGTCAGTATTAAAGTCGTCTTATACACGTAATACCCGGCAACCGTCATCAGAAGGATCATAACGGCGGCAGAAGTATAAAAGAACTCTTTTGTTATCATAATTATCGGGCCCATAAGATAAAACCAGCCGGGGTAACCCGATTTTGGGAGCACAAAAAACGGGCGCTGGGCCCACATGAGAGCGTTCCATACGCGTGTTGCGGAGTCGCCCATATCCATCATATTATATGGGATAAGAAAAACTTTAACTATTATAGTTAAGATCAAAAACGACCATAATATTATTTTTTGCTTAGAACTTATAGCTTCCGGTTTTAGCCTGAAACCGCCTAAGTCAAAAATCTTCTGCAAGAAAGTAGCGCTCTGCATGTTATCGTTCATTTATTTATATGATTGTTTTAGAAATTTTTTTCTATGTACTTTTTTGCTTCATTCTGAGTCATTACGGCAAAATTTTTATACCGGTCATGAACGCTTATTATCTCGCTGATCGCGCCGGCAACAATTTCTGCGTTCTTCCACCCTCTAAGACTCCTGATCACTTTGCCAAGGCAGCCTTCTTTATAAGAAATCTGTCCTATAACATGAACCAGCGTGTTTTTAACCCTGGTCTCTGGGTCAAATTCAAGTTCCTGCAGCAAAGGAAGAATTTCTTCAGGATGGGTTCTGCCCCTTAATTCAAGTCCATGGCAGATTTCCCGCCTGATCTCTTTATCGGGGTGATGAATAAAACGCGCTGCGAACTTAACTACGGGCAGAGGGTTTTTCTCTCCCATTTTTTTGAGAGACCCGATAACGGCGTTTCTCGGCGAATGGTGTTCATCAAATAAGCCTTTTTCCATTATCCCTTCAATTTCATTAAAGTCTGTCTTCCCGATTTCTCCCGCCGCATTTATTGCAGTTTGCCTTACTCTAAAATCGTTGGATAAGAGCAAAACATCAAGCGCTCCCAGAATATTTTTCCTCTGGTTCTTTTCAGCGCTAAAAATTTTTCCCACGGCAAGGTACGCCGTTTTCCTTATATAAGTATCCGTATCGGCAAATACATTGTGAATATAATTACCGGAACCGGAGCTCAAGCCCGACAGGATCTTTTTATAAATCCCGCCTGCGAGCTTTTCTCTTTCTTCTTTTGAAAGATCATAGAACGACATTGCCGATAGTTCTCATTTCTTTATGAAGCTGAACGAAGGCTTGCCCTGTTTATTCAGGACCCCATCCAGCATTCCCCTTAAGTAATACATTCCAAGTTTAAAATCGCATACTTTCATAAACCATCTGAGCCGCCACGGGAATTTCAGCCAATCAACAAAAAAGGAAATAAACATATTAAAAGTAAGAGAATATTTACGAAAATAAAGGTATTTGTTTCGTTGGATCATGTAATATTCGAAATAGTATCCTTCTTTATTCGATTTAACCCACATGTGATTATGCCACAATTTAGCCGCCGCTATCGCAGCAGTCTCAAATCCGGCTTCGCTCACCCGGCGCGCAAAATCTATTTCATCTCCGTATGCAAAATAAGACTCTTCCCACATCCCGGCTTTATTTAAGGCTTCTGCCTTTACAAACGTAGCGCCTCCGCTGACAAGATCGACTTTGAAAACACTCTGTAATTTGTCCCGGACTAGCGCCAATTTTTTATCTTTGAATTGTTTCTCTATTTTGTACGACTTAAAATTTGCCATTGCGCCAAATTCCTGAATTGTTGTATCAGGATAGGCGCTAGCGCCGTAAAAAATTATAGGGGCCAAAACGCCGGTTTCAGAATTGTCTTCTGCCGCCTGTACAAGTTCTTTAATGCAATCGCCGTCAAGTTCCGAATCATTATTCAGGAAGAACAAATAACTGCATTCATCGCGCAAAGCCATTTTTGCTCCGTAGTTGTTCCCGCCTGCAAAACCGCTGTTGCACCCAGGCTTAAGATACCGGATGTCAATTCCCAGTTTTCCGTTTAGCTCTTTGCTTCTCTTCGTGTCAGAGCCATCTTCATTATTATCTACAAAATATACTGTAAGATCTTTGTAAACCTGCCGCTGAAGCGAGCTATAAAGAAGCTCAAGATTTTGCGACTGTTTGTATAAAACCAGTATTATGCCGACCTTCTTAATTTTTTTCTCCAATGACAAAACGCTTTGCATTTATAAAGAGATTCATATAATAATCAGATTCTTTTTCAAGAGTGTGCTCTTTCATCACAAATTCTCTTGCGTTTGATCCAAGCCGGTTGGTCTTTTGGGGATTATCAATCAGGTTTCTCATTGCAGAGACTATAGAGTTCAATGTTAAATCAACAAGAAGCCCGTTGTTGACGTTAACCAGAAGACCAGTATCACCGGTATTGCTGGCGATGATTGCATTGCCGCAAGCCATGGATTCAATAACACTTAGCGAGGGATAGTTAGTGCCGGTTTGAAGAGAGACAAATACGCTTGTTTGAGCGAAAACCTCGGGCGGATTTTTATGAAATTGAAAATTAATTTTGTCTCTTAATTTATTTGAATCCAGGTAGCCGTTAACTTCATTTACAAGACTTCCTTCGCCCAGAATGTGGAATTTTACCAAAGGATATTGTTTCAGAATTTCATGCGCGGCTTCAAGGTAAAGCAGCGGATTTTTATCCGGTTCAAGCCTGCCGCAGAAGGCAATTTCGAATTTTTCTTTTGAACCGAGCCTGCATTTTGAATAATCCACCGCAGAACATGCCGTAATTGAAATCCTTTCTTTGTTTAACCTTATATTCCGTTTTTTTACGCCC
Source organism: uncultured Ignavibacteriales bacterium (assembly GCA_964568655.1). Taxonomy (GTDB): domain Bacteria; phylum Bacteroidota; class Ignavibacteria; order Tepidaquicellales; family OLB5; genus CAWFKW01. The sequence continues at coordinate 25,311 of CAZMRG010000033.1, forward strand.
TCTATGATGTAAGGGCTAAGGAAATCAACAATGTCCGAATTTTCAAGAGCGTAATTAAAAGAATAATATTTTCTATACCACAACGTTTTCATATCGGCTTGCACATCGCTGAACCAACTGTCCATATCGGAAAAGATAACGGCGGCGCTCCGTGGATTTTGATCCAGGTAAAAAACCAGAGGCAAAACCCCTGAAAAAATTCCCATAAAAACCTCGATGCCAAGTTCTTGCCGGTATCTTTCTATAATATTATAGAGTTTCCGCTGGCGCATTTTGTTTTTCTGGAACCAATATATTTTTCTTGCAAATCCGGCCTTACGGTCAACCTCCAGTGGATCGGGTATAATGTCTTTAAAAATCCGGGGTTCTGAAACCGAATTATTGTGTTGAGGATCGGAATTATATGCATTTATGGTCGGCGGGTCAGGAATATTTAAATCAACTATTCTAATATTGTTTATAGGAAAATCACCGAAGATTCTGTTAATTTGTCCCAGTAAGTGATTATTGATAAAGAAATAAAACTTTCCCGGATATTTTGCGTTAAGATAACAAAATAAGCCCGAAAATCTTTTCTCGGCTCCGCCGAAAGCGCCGTTATTGAATAGCACAAATGCGGTCTTAGGTACTGAATTAAACTCTATTGCTTTCAAATTGAATAAAAATAGCTTGAAAGTTAAAAAAATGAAACTACAAAATAGTTTCAAACAGTGTAGTTTAATATGCCGAGAACACGTTAAATTATAGACTTGCAGTTATAACTTAAGATTGATAGTTTTATGAATGGAATGACCACTAAGAGGAACTACTATATGAAAAACTTAAAAGGTTTTTTTGTTTTATTAATACTTTTACTCGGTACAATTTATTACTCCTGTGACGATTCGGGTATTACACCTCCAAATCTACCAACAGGTAATGTTACATTTACCGAAGTGAACTTAAAGCCGCTGAACCAGGCTGATGACGGAATTTTCCAGTTATGGGCTTATTTTGACAGCGCAGCGCCTTCTTGGCTTAGCTTAGGTAGATTTAATATAAGCTCAAACGGCGGTTTGGTAAGCGAATCAGGCGGGTCAATGAGCTTTTCATTTGGCGGTGATACGCTAAGAATGAGTAAATTGACGATATTAATGGTCTCAATTGAGGCTCCCGGCGCAAATAATCCTTTTCCGGGACCATGCCATTTGATAGCTGCTTCGTTAACCAGTTCAAATTTTTATCTTGATTCAATATCTGCAAATTTGACCTTGCCTGACGGAAACGCGCTTGGAACACCAGGCTCTGTTTTGACGGCGGATACAGG
>CAZMRG010000034.1:0-25959 GCA_964568655.1 uncultured Ignavibacteriales bacterium
TTTATTACATTTAAGTTCATCCTAATTTTGGCTATCTTGCATGATAAATCAAAGGAATCCGCACAAAAATGAATAAAACACTACGTTTTTCACTGGTTTTGCTGGCATTTACTATACTATTTGCATCATGCGGCAAAACGCCAAACAGGCAATCCGCCGGCAACCTTTCAGGGTCAATGGATGAAGCTTACAAGTATGCCCAGTCGCAATATGGCGATAATGTTACGCTGGCGCTCAAAGGCGACATTAACGCAAATAAAAAAGACGATGCGCTTGCCATTGTTATTAACAAGCAATATGATACCAACAGGTACTGGATACAAAAAGGCAGCGTTATTGAAAAAGACGGCGACTCATGGAAAACAATTTTGTGGATGGATAATAAGCTCAGGTCCACTAAGGGAGATTTGATTCCACAGGTGGATGCAAAGAACGGGTACGTTGTCAGGTTCGATACGAAATCCAGTCCAGTGAATCTGTACATAAGCATGTCGGATGAAAACGGAAGGCCTGCTTCGGATGAAGCATTGGTAAAATGGAATTCTTCCGCTTCGGTATATGAAGTCTCAACCAGTCAATAATTATCTTTTGGATCAAACAGTTTGCACTATCCTTCGCTAATACAATATTTTGAATTCTTTGATAATAACTATTGCCAAATATACAGCATTAATAGTTTTTGAAAACAAGATTCCCGCTTCGCCTGCCTGCAGCAGGCAGGCGGGAATGGGTTTGAAAAACAAATGACAGTCAAGAAAGCGCTGTATTGGGTAATATTCTGGGTGAGCGTAGCGCTTGCGGTTAATATTGTTATTTATTACTGGCTTGGCGAGCGCAAAGCAATTGAGTTCCTTACCGGTTACATCATCGAAGAATCGCTCAGCGTCGATAACCTTTTCGTTTTCCTGATTCTCTTTAAATATTTTAAGATAGCCCGAAAATACCAGCGCAGAGTTCTAAGCTGGGGTATCATTGGCGTGATAATATTAAGAGGCATTTTCATCCTGACCGGCTCTGCTCTAATTTCCAATTTCGGTTTCATCCTGTATATATTCGGGGCGGCTCTTATTTATTCGGGATATAAAATGGCGTTCAGCGAAGAGAAAGAGATCAATCCTGAAAAAAACAGAACGCTTAAGGTATTCAAAAAATTCATGAAGACCACGCATGAATACGACGGCGAACACTTTGTTGTAAAAAAAGAGGGACGTCGTTATGCAACTCCCCTTTTAGTATGCCTGATAGTAATTGAATCGACTGACCTTGTGTTCGCAATCGATTCCATCCCTGCGATCTTTGCTATTACAACCGACCCGTTCATCGTTTTCTCATCAAATATCCTCGCTGTTCTTGGGTTGCGCTCAATGTACTTCCTGCTATCGGCAATTGCTGATAAATTTGAATTTGTGAAAAAAGGCGTCGGCGTGATACTTTGCTATGTGGGGGTTAAAATGCTTTTACCGATATTCAACCCCGAATGGAAAGACCTTATACCGGTTTATGTTTCTTTAGTAGTAATTATTTCCGTTCTTGGGTTCTCAATGGTGATCTCGGTATTGCTGAGTAAAAGCCGGATGAAGAAACGGAAACGCTAATGAACCCTCGTTTTTCAAACCTTACAAATTGTTCATAAGAAAGTGTTATAATTCATATATTCCCGAAGTTCTATACCGTGAATTGATTATGTAAAATGGCTTTTTAAATAGCTATTTTGTAAGTAAATTTGTTTGTTATTCTTCAATTTTCATAATATTAAACCGGATTTATTTAGAAGGACAAGATTACTAATGAACGTTCCGTTTGTTGACTTAAAATTACAATATTCAGGCATTAAAGATGAGATCCTCATTGAAATAAACGATGTACTTGATAATACAGCATACATATGCGGCAAAAAAGTAAAGAAGTTCGAACAGGATTTTGCAATATTACATAATGTCAGATACGCGGTAGCGCTTAGCAGCGGGACCGATGCTCTTCACGTCGCCCTTCACGCTCTTGGAATAAAAGCCGGCGACGAAGTGATTGTTCCTGTGAACACTTTCATGGCTACCTCGGAATCGGTTTCTTTGTGCGGAGCAAAGCCCGTTTTTGTTGACCACGACGAAAAAACTTACAACATTGACGTAAACAAGATCGAATCGGCAATAAACAAAAATACAAAAGCGATTATTCCGGTGCATTTGTACGGCCAGCCTTCCGAAATGGATAGTATTCTTGAAATTGCACGCAAACATAATTTATTCGTGATAGAAGATTGCTCCCAGGCGCACCTTGCCGAATATAAGGGAAAGAAGATCGGCGGTATTGGAGTTATTGGAACATTTAGCTTCTACCCGGGCAAAAATCTTGGAGCTTACGGCGAAGGCGGCGCAGTTGTGACGAACGACGAAACTTTATATAATAATATGCTTCGATTCCGCCAGCACGGCTCGGTTGAAAAATATGTACATGAAATGGAAGGCCATAATTACAGGATGGAAGAGATCCAGGCGGGTGTGCTGAATGTAAAAATGAAATACATAGAAAAATGGACCAATATGAGAAGAGCGGCTGCAGCGCATTATACCAAGCGGATTAAGGAAATGAATTTAAGCGAAGTTGTTTACCCGTTTAATCCTGAGTATATTAACCCGGTTTACCATCTGTATGTTATCATGGCCGATAACAGGGATGGACTGATGAGTCATCTAAATACGAACGGAATACAAACAGGCCTTCATTACCCGCTTCCGCTTCATAAACAGGCTGCTTATGCATATTTAAATAATAAACATGGCGATTTTCCTGTAGCTGAGAAATGCTGCGACAGGATCCTTTCCATTCCCATGTATCCTGAAATGCCTGAAGATCAGATCGATTATGTATGTAAAACAATAGAACAATTTTACAGGAAGTAGCCCACAGAATTTGATAACAGAATTCATAAAGAAATGGGGCGCTAAGAAACTTGCGCTGTCGGTATCCGATCTGACATGTATTTTGATCGCTTCATTTTTTGCTATTTATTTTACTTCGGGCGATAAGATCGGCAGGCTTGCTGAGGATTCGACTACGCTGGAAAAAAGCATAATATTTTTGATCGGTTCCTTGCTCATTATTCCGATATTCAGGTATTACCAGCTTTATAAGCACAAGTATTTCCTAAGGTCAGGCGAACAGATCTTATTGATATTGAAAGGGCTGCTGATCAACAGCATATTTGTCATTCTTTTAATTTTTGTTGTAAAGACCCAGGCTGCTTTACAGGATTCCCGTTCGCAGGTCATAATTTACCTTATTATTTCATTTGTTCTTATTGCCGTAACCCGCGTCTTTTTTTTCCGGTTTATTTTACGTTCGAATTATATTGGCGAAAACATCCGTGGTTTTTTGACGCGGAGGGCGCTTGCAGTTGGCGCCGGGAACCTTGGCCAGTTTTTCGCAGAAATTCTTACTGTCAAGCCGTATTATCACATTGAGCTGGTCGGATTCATCGATGATGACCCGGTTAAAATGGGCAAGTCGTTTAACAGGATTCCGGTTCTTGGCAACAGGGAAGACCTGAATGAGCTAGTTGACGAACAGGAAATTGACGAAATATTTATTACTATTCAGAATATAGATAATAAACACCTTCTGGACCTGATGGAAAAATGCAAGCTAACCAATTGCCAGGTAAATCTTGTTTCCAATCATTTCGAAGTAATAAATACCAGGCTGGATGAAAATGAATACCATGATATGAAGGTAATATCGGTATCTACAAAATCATCCCCCCTGTATTCCGAAAAATTTAAAAGAATATTTGACATTATTGGGACATCATTGCTACTTGCAGTATTGTCGCCTTTTTGCATCATAATTGCGCTGGCAATCAAGTTATCATCTCCAGGAAAGATTTTCTATACAACAAACGTTATAGGCAAGAACGGGCGCAAATTCAAATGGCATAAATTCAGAACCATGTACGCAAATAATGACGAAAAAGCGCACATGGAACACCTGAAGAAGATCATCACTATGGATGAAGGAAATAAGAAGCTGGAGGATGATCCCAGAATTACTCCCATTGGCAGGCTGTTAAGGAAATTCAGCCTTGATGAGCTGCCGCAGCTGTTAAGCGTCATGAAAGGCGATATGAGTCTTGTGGGCCCAAGGCCGTGTTTGCCGTACGAGTTTGAAAATTTCAAGGAGTGGCATAAACTAAAATATAAAGTGATTCCTGGCATGACAGGCCTTGCACAGATAACCGCAAGAAACCGGCAGGACGTTACTTTCAGCGATTCAGTTTTACTTGATCTATATTACGCAGATAACCAGTCATTATGGCTGGACCTGAAAATTTTGTTCAGAACTATTCCTATCATGGTACTTGGTAAGGGAGGAGTATAATTATTGAAGACTGCAGGTAAAGTATTAAACATCGGGATAATAGGGAGCGGTTATTGGGGACCAAAGCTGGTCAGGAATTTTTCCGGCTTGCTGAATTGTAAAGTAAAAAAGGTTAGCGACCTTAAATCGGGCAGGCTTGATTATATTAAAAAAGAGTTTCCATTTGTAGAAATTACAAAAAACTACAAAGAGATCATTCATGATAAAAGCATTCACGCTGTCGTAATTGCAACACCAGTGCCCACGCATAAAGAAATAGCGGAAGAGGCTCTGTTTTTCGGCAAACATGTATTTGTTGAAAAGCCGCTGGCGTTCAGCTCAGAGGAAGCATCTTCATTAGTAGATACGGCGAAGAAGCTGGGAAAGAAACTTGCGGTGGGCCATGTATTTCAGTTCTCGCCTGCGGTAAGGAAGATAAAGTCGATGCTTAAAGCGAAAGCGATCGGCAAAGTTCTTCATATTACATCTACCAGAATAAATCTTGGTCCGCCTGATTCGGATGTAGACGTTATCTGGGACCTAGGGCCGCATGATTTCTCGATTATACTGCACTTGCTAAATGAATCCCCCTGGAAAGTCAGCTGCAAAAAGAACTCATATCCGTTCAATGCTGTGCAATCGAAAAAGATAACTGCGTTAACAAATAACGCTCATATCGATCTGAGCTTTAAGAGCGGAGTTTCAGCTCATATTCATTTAAGCTGGCTTTCATCAAACAAGATAAGGCTTATGCAGATATTCGGAACCGAAGGCTCAATAGTTTATGATGAAATGCTTGCGCTTGACGGTAAAGTGAAATTATACGGCACAGGAGTTGATAACCGGATAAAAAGCAAAGACTCTGATTCAGGCGCGCTGACATACCAGTCAGGCGATATTCATGTTATGCCTCTTGAACAGCATGAACCGCTTAGGATGGAGTGTGAACACTTCGTGAACTGCGTTTTAAACAACATTCCTTTGATAAACGACGGCAATATTGGGCTTGAAGTTGTTAAACTGCTTGAAACATCCAGCGAATCTTTTAAAACTAACATATAATTCTCATCGCTCTAATGCCTGAAAAAAAATATTATGTTCATCCAAACGCAATTGTTGAAACCGAGAATATAGGCAAGGATACCAGGATTTGGGCATTCACTCATGTGATGAAAGATGTATCAATAGGCGAAGATTGCAATATCTGCGACCATTCATTTGTTGAAAGCTCCGTAACAATAGGCAGCAGGGTCGTTATTAAGAACGGCATCGCAATTTGGGAAGGCGTGACTATTGAAGATGACGTTTTCCTTGGACCGTATTGTGTATTCACAAACGACATGTATCCGCGCAGCAAGGCGCATCAGGGTGTGATCAAAACTCTCGTTAAAAAGGGCGCCAGCGTTGGGGCTAATTCGACCATTATATGCGGAATCTCGCTGGGAAAATATTGTATGATAGGAGCAGGCGCTGTTGTTACTAAGTCAGTTCCTGATTTTGCATTGGTTACGGGAAATCCTGCACGCATAAAATACTGGATTTCAAAATCAGGTGAAAAGCTTATATTTGATGCCGAAAATACTGCTAAAGATAAAGCAGGGAACAGCTACAAATTGAACATATTTGATGATAAATCTAAAAATTTTGTTGAGTTATTATGATAATTTCTGAAACACCATTAAGAATAAGTCTTGCCGGCGGCGGGACTGACCTTGCAGCCTACTATTTAAATCATGAAGGGTATGTGGTCAGCGCTTCAATCGATAAATACCTATACGTTATAATAAAAGAACGATTCGACGATTTAGTGTATGTGGATTACTCAAAAAAGGAAATTGTAACCAATATAAATGAAATCCAGCATGACCTTGTGCGGGAAGCAGCCAAGTTAACCGGTCTCGAGAAAGGTTTTGAAGTAATGATGCTTGCTGATATTCCATCCGAAGGATCAGGGCTTGGCTCATCAAGCAGCCTTACAGTTGGATTGCTTAACGCATTTTATCAATACCGCGGCATTCAGGTTACATCTGAACAACTTGCGAAAGACGCATGCAAAATTGAAATTGAGATCCTTAAAAGACCGATAGGCAAGCAGGATCAATATATTGCAGCGTTTGGCGGATTAAGAAGCTTCAGGTTCTGCAAAGACGACTCTGTTGAAGTTGGCGATATTACACTGGATAGCGAAGCAAGAAGAAAGCTTGGTTCAAATCTTCTTTTATTCTTCACCAACACCACAAGAATCGCGGGCACAATACTGCAGGAGCAGAAGGACAATATAAACGACACAATTGAATTTCACCATAAGATAAAGGAGCTTGCTTTCGATTCCCATGCAGCTTTAGAAAAACATGACCTTAACCGGATTGGGACAAATCTCAAAATAAACTGGGATATGAAAAAGAAGCTTGCCAAGAGTATAACCAATCCAAATATAGAAAAAATGTATGAGTTATCAATGACAGGCGGCGCGCTTGGGGGAAAAATTGCCGGAGCCGGCGGAGGAGGATTCTTGCTGGTTTATTGCGAACGTGATAAACAAGACAGGCTGAGAGAATCTCTTAAGGAATACCGGGAGCTTCCGTTTCTGCTGGAAAAATTTGGCAGCAAGATAATTTTCAATCAAAGCAGGTACGATATAAAGTAGTTCATAAAGTTAAAAGTTTATAAAGTTAAAAGTACAGAATAAATGGCGTTAGTATTAGTAACGGGCGGAGCCGGATTTATCGGCTCACATACTGTAGACAGACTCCTGAAATTGGGTTACGATGTCAGGATCCTCGACAATCTTCAGAAACCGGTTCATTTAAAAGGAAAGCCTGATTATATTCCCAAAGAAGCAGAATTTATTCTTGGCGACGTTAGGGATAAAGAAACCATTCATAATGCGCTTAAGGGCGTCAGTTATGTATTTCACCTTGCCGCTTACCAGGATTATTTACCGGATTTTTCCACGTTTTTTCACGTCAACTCCGTGAGCACGGCGCTGATCTATGAAATTACAGTTGCGGAAAAACTTGACATAAAGAAAATAATAGTCGCCTCTTCACAGTTTGTTAACGGCGAAGGAATTTACAAATCAAATGAAGGTAAATTCTATTATCCTAAGCGCAGGTCAAACCAACAGCTTGAAAAAGGCATCTGGAATTTTATGGATGAAAAAGGCGAACCGCTCAGCTGGCAATGGACCCCAGAAACTTATGCAGCCCCGCCGAATCAATATGCAATTTCAAAATATTCCCAGGAGCTCATGGCCCTTAACTTCGGCGAGAGATATGATATCCCGAGCGTAGCTATGAGATACTCAATAGTTCAGGGTTCGAGACAGTCTTTTTACAATATGTACAGCGGAGCATGCAGAATTTTCTCGCTTAGCTACTATTTTGATAAACCTCCTGTTGTCTATGAAGACGGAATGATGATGCGCGACTTTGTAAATGTGCATGACGTTGTGGATGCTAATATTCTTGCAATGACCGATGACCGAGCAAATTACCAGGCTTTTTGCGTTGGAGGCGGCAGGCCGTATTCCGTAAAAGAATTTGCTGAAATTGTTTCCGCTGAATTTGGCAAAGAAAACATAAAACCGCACATCACAGGTGAATATCGTTTTGGCGATACAAGAAACGCCTGTTCAGATATAACAAAGCTTAAAGCGCTCGGCTGGCAGCCCAAACGAACAGCGCATGACAGCGTGAAGGAATATGTAAATTACCTCAAAGCCCAAACCGATATTGATGATATCCTGGATTATGCTAACAAGACAATGAAAAACCTCAATGTCGTAAGAAAATCGTCTAAGTCAGATTAAAGAGCATTCAAAATATCCTTATCCCCGTACTATTTTTACATTGAGATATACAAATTTTATTATGATTATTGTGTTCATTTTAAATAAAAACAATTGATATATAATTAATGGATTTTAACAGTTATAAAGGGTTAATCAACAAAACGCTTGATTCAGCTGATACGAAAGAAATTGACAAATTTCTGGATATCCTTGTGGATGCGTACAAAAATGACAAATTTGTGTTTGTTATCGGCAACGGGGGCAGCGCGGCAAATGCTTCTCATCTTGCACAGGATCTTGCCAAAGGCACCAGGTCAAGTAAGGACCAGTCGCGAAGGCTGAAAGCTCTCAGCCTTACGGATAATCTGCCATTTATCACCGCGCAGGGCAACGATGAGGGCTATGACAGTATTTTTGAACAACAGCTTAGAACATTTGCCAAAGCAGGAGATTATCTTATTGCTATTAGCGGATCAGGGAACAGTCCAAATATACTCTCAGCGATTGAATGGGCAAATAATAACGGAATCACAACGATTGGTATTACCGGTTATGACGGGGGCAAACTTAAGAAGATGGCGCATCATTCCGTAAACGTAGTTCTGAATGATATGTGCACTGCAGAGAGCATTCACACAATTATTTTCCATTATGTAATACTTGAGCTCCGGGAAAGATTCAAAAAACTAAATTGAATATTTTCTTCAATAATCACCTAAAAATAATTTTATGAAAATAAATTACCGTGTCGCTCTATTTACATTTTTGGCTTTTATTTTACTAATAGGGTCCGAAGCTTTTGCCCAGGTAGAAATGGTTGCCCCATCCAATAAAGTATATGATTTTCTGGACAGGATGCTTACCAATAAAATTATTTTTGGCTATTCATCTTCGATGGCGCCTATTTCAAGAAGAGAAATTGCAAAATACCTTGTAGAAATAAGAGCGAACAGTTCAAAGCTGTCGCGTACTGATAAAAAATTCCTTGATGATTACACCATTGAATATTCATATGATATCAACCATACAATTGAACCTAAAACAAATTCTTCTTTCTTTACTGAACTGAAATTCTCAGATATATTCCGCGATAAGAAGCAAAAATATCTTATTGCAAAAGCTGATTCAAATGTATCTTTTTTCTGGGATGCGATGGGTGAGTTAAAATATATGGGCGCAAACGGCGATTCCTACGGGAAGCCCCATGTTGGTCTTTTACAGATCGGCTCAAGGATCAGAGGCACGCTTTTTAATTCAGTTGGATATTATTTAAGACTGTCTAACGGCGCAAGGATCAGCGGCACTGACCAGGATGTGCCATTTGCGGCCAGCTTTGACCCGATCCTGGCGTCAACCAGGAAATTTGTAAGCGAAGGCGGCAAATCATTTGATTCTTTCGAAGGATACTTACGTTATTCGACTTCAACCGACTGGCTTTCATTGACCGCTGGAAGAGAAGCTTTGAAAATGGGAACAGGTTATCTTGATAACCTTCTGCTCTCGAATACCAATTCGGCTCCCTTTGATTTTATTAAACTCGATATCAATTACAAGAAAATAAAATACAGTTTTTTTCATTCAAGTATTGTAGGTTCTGATTCATCGGGCAAACAGCTGGATGCAAAATATCTTGTGATGCACAGGCTTGAAGTAGGACCTTTGTTTAATAACGTTTTTAAATTCGCATTCACAGAAATGCTTCTTTACAGCAATTTGCCTGTTAATTTTGCATTTTTGAACCCGCTTAGTTTTCTCACTTCAGCCGATCTAAATACCGAGCTGCCGGGGAAGAACTCAAATAACACACTGATAGGGATAGATTTTCAGCTGTTTCCTGTAAAGAAACTATCTCTGCAGGGCACATGGCTTATAGATGACCTGAATTTTGGTACTCTGGGTAAATCAGGCGTAGAAAGCAATGATAATAAGTTCGGATTCCAGGGCGGACTAAACTGGCAGGACGCGTTTGTAGTGAAGAACCTGAGCTTTATATACGAATATACAAGGATAGGGCCTTTTGTATACTCACACAGGGAAATCAACAATTCATATTCAAACTGGAATCAGCCACTGGGCGCGGCATTACAGCCAAACTCTGATGAACATGCTTTCAAAGTCTCATATGATTTTAACAGCCGTTTGAATCTTGCCGTCACTTTGAAACTTCAGCGCTCGGGCGAGAACATTCTGGATAGTCTCGGGAGAATTGTATTTAATGCGGGCTCAAACCTTCTGAACGGCTCCGGCGATACTGAACATGAAAACATATTTCTGGAAGGAAACAGAGTGAACAGAAGCATTATCATAGCGGAATTTACTTGGCAGCCGATAAGACAATACTACATTTCAGTAAAAGTGCAGCATCAGAATATTGATAATGTATTTAATTCTACAAAGCAAACAGATAATATTTTCATAGGAAGCTTCAGCGTAGATTATTAATCGTGTTTGCCGGCAAACAAGAGATGCAAAAAATAAAGCCATAAATGAACGTTAAAAACAAAATAAATATTTTATCAAAAAAATTTACCCCGGGTATCATAGACCTGAGGCGAAAGATCCACGCTAATCCCGAGCTTTCTTTTCAGGAATACGAAACATCTAAACTTATATACAGCAAGCTGGCGCCGCTTAAGCTGAGCTCATTAGCAAAGAGCGCTAAAACCGGCGTTGTTGGACTCATTAAGGGGAGCGGCAAAAAGAGTAATTGCGTAGCTTTGCGCGCAGATATTGATGCGCTTCCTATACTTGAAAATACGGGACTGGCTTTTGCATCCAGAAATGAAGGCGTAATGCATGCATGCGGACATGACGCTCATACATCAATGTTATATGGCGCGGCTCTTATACTTAACGAGCTGAAAGAAGAGCTTAACGGCTCGGTGAAGCTGTTATTCCAGCCCGCTGAAGAAAAAAATCCGGGCGGCGCATCTATATTGATTAAAGAAGGAGCGCTTGAAAATCCCAAAGTAAACGCAATATTCGGGCAGCACGTGATAGTTGATAAACCCGCAGGCAGCCTTGGATTTTGCCCGGGAGTTACATTTGCCTCACAGGATGAACTATATATTACTATTTACGGAAAGCAGGCGCACGGAGCAAAACCGCATATGTCCGTTGACCCAATTGTCGCTGCATCACAGGTTATTACAGCCCTTCAAACAATTGTTTCCAGAAATACCAGTCCGTACGACCCGATAGTAATAACTATCGGCAAAATAGAAGGCGGCACGGCTACAAATATTATTCCATCAGAGGTAAAGTTGTCGGGAACCATCAGGACGCTGAACGAAAAGCTGAGGAAGAAATCGCTTAAACTCATCGAAAGAACTCTAAAGGGCATTACAATTTCTTCAGGGGCTAAATTTAAATTTGAGATTTCGCCGGGATACCCTGAACTTGTAAATGATGAAAAGCTTACAGAATTTGCACAAACGTCAGCTAAGGATTTTACCGGGGCAAAAAATGTATTTAAGGCTGAAAGGATTATGGGAGCAGAAGATTTTGCATATTACCTTAAAAAAGTACCCGGAACATTTTACAGGATCGGCGTTGGAAATACATCCGACATTCATACCCCAACAATAAATATCGACGAATCTGCGCTGCCAACCGGCGCGGCATTTTTAGCATATCTTGCCTGGGACTATCTAAAAAATAATTAGCGCTTCAAACCTGTCCTTATTTTATCAATACCATTTTCTTTATTGACCTGAAATCTCCGCTTTCCAGCGCATAGAAGTATATCCCGCTGGCATAGTTAACTGCGTCCCATTTAAATGAATAGGTCCCCGGCATTAAATCACCGTTAACCAAAGTTGCAACCACTCTCCCAAGAATATCATAAATTTTCAATTTTACTAATTTGTAACTTGTGACCTGAAATCTTATGACCGTTGAAGGATTAAACGGGTTAGGATAATTTTGATACAGGAAAAACTGCTTTGGAACCGAATGAGAAACCTGGCGAATACCAATAGGCGGCGGCTGCCCGGCAACAGAATACTCTTTCACCTGGTTGGAAAATTTTAGATTCCGCGTTCCGCCAAAGAAATAGAAGTGTGTTGAATCCAGCCCGGGGCTTATAGCGATCTGCGGGATATTAGAATTTGTATCAATAATATCCGGCAAAAGCTGCAGCCAGTGAAATAAAGAATCCCCCCCAACATATCTAAAGCCGTAAATCTGTCCCATTGTTATAGTATCCTGAATTCCCGGCCCGAATACCGGCATCCCGTTCCACATACCGCCGCTAACGCGGTAAACACCTCCGGGAAAAGGAGAAAAATCGTGATTACTCCATAGAATTACCAGATGGGGAACTCCTAACGTATCAGTTATTGATTCAAATTCTCCTTTGTACACATCATCATTGATAACTGCGCCGTACCCTCCGAGAACAATAATGTGCTGAATGAAAACTGGCGTTGAATCAGTTTGAATGGTATCAGCGTAGCATTCGGCATGTGCAGTTGTTGTTGTAATCGGATATATTGAAGCAGATGTTTCCCAATTATCATTTTGCGGATTATATATATGTATAGTAGAAGTTGCCTGCTGAAATCCGCTTGTAGAACCACCGACAGTTATGATTAGGCTGTCAAGATATACGCATGAAGCGCTTTCGATAAGATATGGCACAGGCATATGGCTTTTTACTGCCCATGAATCAGTATTAATAGAGTACCTGAAGATCTTTCCATCAGGCGTGTTAAAATCGGCTCCCACGGAACCAACAAGATAAAGAGAGTCTTTTACTCTTACAAGATTCCCTGACCATCTCGCTTCGGGAAGAGGTGACTTTGTTTCGTATGTGTTGTTTGTAATGTTATAATAATAGCATGATGTTTGGCCCGCCAGGCTTGAATCCAATCCGCCGCAAATAAAAATTTTATTGTTATCTGCCCGGTAATATGAAGTGATTCCCATTAAAGATTTCTGAAGGGGCTGGACATACGACCAGTTTCCTGTCATACTTGTATCATATTGATCTTTGGAAAAAAGCCAGTGTTTATTTTCAAATCCGGGGCAGCGTATATAAAGCGGGTTATTCTGTGAATAAGCCAAAACATTAAGAGCGAAAACTAAAAAAACAAGAATTTTCTTACTATTCATAATCGGTATTTAAACTGGAATTAAACTTCAGCTATATTCAAATATAAATAATTTTTGCTTGAATATCATGATTGCATGAATTATTACAGGATTTTGACAAATCAATTCGATTCTGTGAAAACTATTTCAATGGAACGTTCCTGAAATTCAGCGCTTTGTTATCCTTTGTAAATTGAAGAAGATAAGATTAATTTTGAGCAAGTATTACGTAGTTTTTTTTAATAAAATTTGATTAAACGCTTAAATTATGCCGGATATAGAAAAACTGAACTATCAAATTAAGAACGGAATCGGAGAGGAAATTGATGTAGATTGCCGGTTTCAGGATACTCCAGTAGCAAAACCCATTGTTATATTTTGCCACGGATTTAAGGGTTTTAAAGACTGGGGGGGCTTCCCTCACATGATGCAAATACTTGCAGAAGCAGGTTTCTTTGCAGTAAGCTTTAATTTCTCTCTCAATGGAGTTTCCAAAGAAAATCCAACTGAGTTCACGCTGCTGGATAACTTTGCAGCAAATACTTTTTCACGCGAACTGGATGACCTTGGAATTGTGGTAAATCACATTTTTGAGAAAGCCCCGGAATTTAACGCCGATAACAAGCGAATAGGGCTGATAGGACACTCAAGAGGAGGCGGCATTGCCATATTGTACACCGCATCAGATCCGCGGATCAGAGCCCTAGCGGCTCTTGCTTCAGTTTCAGATTTCGACAGGTACGGAAAAGAGCTAAAGAAAAAATGGAAAGAAAAAGGATACCTGGAAGTTGAAAACACAAGAACGGGTCAAATGATGCGATTGAATATAACCCTGCTTGAAGATATAGAGAAGAACATCAACAGGCTCGATATAAAAAAAGCCATAGCAGAAATAAATGAGCCCGTTTTGATTGTACACGGAAAAGAAGACCTTTCTGTAAAATATACAGAAGCTGTAGATTTACTTGAAAGCTCTGACAAACTCCACACTGAACTCCTCCTGGTAGATAATACCGGACACACTTTTGGAGTTGTTCATCCTTTTAAAGGGACAACCGGGCCATTTGAGGCTGTAATTGACAGAATCATAAAGTTCTTCAAATTAAATTTACGATCCATTTGAAAATCGAAAATTTACTTTGAGCTGACAGAAATAAAAAAAGGGCGCTGATTAAGCGCCCTTTTTATTAAATAAAAATACCTGGATTATTTCACAAGCAACATCTTCTTTGTATCAACAAAGTCGTTTGCTGTAATTCTGTAGAAATAAACTCCGCTTGCTAATTTCGAAGCATTGAAATTAATTGTATAATTTCCGGCTTCTTTATATTCATTAACCGGCGTTTCTACTAACCTTCCGAGAATATCATAAATAACCATTTTAACCAAACCTGCTTTTGGTAAAGCAAATTTAATGTCGGTTGACGGGTTAAACGGATTAGGATAGTTCTGAGAGAGTGAGTATACTTTGGGAACTCCGGTATTGTTGTTTGTTATACCAACAAAATAAGTTCCTACGCAAACACTGTCAATAAATATATCATTTCCAAAAGCGCTGGAGCCTGAGAACTGGATCATGTTTGTTCCAACAGGAAGCTGTAAGCTAACTTTCTGCCACTGGGATGCAGTTGGCGTAAATTCAGATGTGCCTGCCGGAGCTGTTTGCATTTGAAGCGGACCGTACCTGACCAATGAAGTATATGTTGAACCTCCGTTAGTTGAAGTAAGAATAATCAATGAATCCTGATTATACGGCTGCGTTGCAGGATAAGGTCCAAAAGCTAAGTCAAAAGCCAATCCCTGACCGCCAACGGTCGGAACAAACGGCATCGTGACCAACCCCTGTACTGTACCTGTCGGGGCGCTGTATGAGTTGTATCTTGCAGAACCTGTTCCTACGCCGTAACCGCTAACAGTCTGGCGGCTCCAGTAATTGCCTGTGTTTACAAAAGTCCAGCCGGTCGGCGGGAATGTTGCATTTGTAAACTGCTCGCAAAGAGTCGGAAGTGGCGAACCGAATGCGAATTTAGAAAATTCGTTGCTTCCGGCAGAGCCTGTATAACCGCCGATAGTGTAAAAGCGAACGCTATCTGTCGGAACTGTCTGTACTCCGATTCCATGCATGTTACCTACTGCAGAGGGCATGTCAGGTAAGAATCTCCTGAATGTACTATCTACTATACTAAATCCCCACAACTGTGCAATAACGCCGCCGTTAATAGACTGTGCGGGACCTGCCAGTATATAATTGCCCCAAATGCCGGTGCATTCTCTGTAAGGAGCTCCGCCGGTTGGATTCGGAGGCATGGTGCCTTCTAAGCGCCACTGAACGTCCATTGTGGCTCCGGGAATTACGGTGCCTCTGTATACGTTGTTAACGCCCGCGCCGTTATAACCGGCAAACATTATAACCTGGTTTCCGATACATTCGCCCTGGGTCAGGTCAATTGCCATCGGGTAAGCAGTTGGACATGTTGTCCATGTATTGTTGAACGGGTTATAATATCTAACCGTTGAAAGGAAACCTCCGAAACCGGAAGTTCCTCCGCCAACGCAGAAAAGCAAGCTATCGTTATAAACGAAAATTCCGCTCTCATGACAAATAGGCGCGTTCATCGTAGTCTTTGTAGCCCATCCTGTTCCCGGCGTATACTCATAAGTAGCTCCGCTGGGCGTAGCAAAAACATTCACTGTAGAAGTGACGTAAAATTTGCCTCTCACTTTTACCATTTTGTTTAAAGCGCAAGTTGCCGGCAAAGGCTGACGCGGAGAGTAAGTGTTTGTGGTCAAATTATAAAGCCAAAAATTTGCCGTCAAAACGCCGGTAGCATCGCTTCCACCGCCAACCCAGACACCGTTGCTATCCGGGTAGTTGTAAATGAACACACCATAATCCAAAAGAGAATAGGGCGTTAATGAACTCCAATGTCCTGTAACTGTGTCAGCAGGCGGCATCGGAGAGTATGGCGTCGGGAATGAAACCTTAAAAGGGGCGTTTGGTACAAACGCGGGGTTCATGTTCTGCGCAAAAGAATTACCAGCAAGCAGAATCACAAAGAACAACGCGAATGATGAAACAAAAAGTTTAGATCTCTGCATTATATTCTCCAGAATAATTTAAAAAAATGTTGATTTGAATTGTAACATTATATAACCTTTTTATTAATAAGTCAAGGACTCTTTTGAGTAAGATATAAAAGGGGAGCACGCTCTGATATTTGTCTGAGATTATACGGTTCTAAATTTATAGTTGGCAATTTTCAAAATTCAGCAAACAAAAGAAAGGCACAAAAAAATCAAATAATTTCATAAAAAAGGGCGCCCAGAAGCGCCTTAAAATATTAAGAAACCCTTGTTTTTAAATGCATTAATGTTATTAACTCGATCTTAAAAGCTAATTACTAAATTTTAAGGAAACAGACTTGAAATTAAATGAAAAATGGGGGAAAAGTTTATCATTACTCCATTTCCTAAAAATCAAATTGTAAATTTTTGTTACAAAAAATTAGAATATGACAACACTCAAAAAATAGATAAAAGGAGAATACTAAATTAAGATATCTTCTTAATAGATTCAGCGACTTCGGGCGGGACAAATGAAGAAATGTCGCCTCCAAGGAAAACAATTTCTCTCACAAGCGATGAACTGATATAAGAAAACTTTTCATGCGGCATAAGAAACACTGTTTCAATATCCGGAGCTATCTTCCTGTTGGTTAAAGCCATCTGGAATTCATATTCAAAATCAGAAATTGCTCTGAGTCCCCTGATAATTACTTTTGCATTTTTTGACTTCGCATAATTTACGAGAAGCCCTTTAAAACTTTCCGTTTCGGTATTCTTAATTCCTTTTATTACTTTTTTGATCAAGTCAACACGCTCATCAACGCCGAATAATGTTTTCTTCGCCGAGCTCTCAGAAACGGAAATAATCACTTCGTCGAACAACCGCGCGGCGCGTTCAAGCACATCAAGATGCCCGTATGTTATGGGATCAAATGTTCCCGGGTAGATCGCAATTCTTTTTTTCTGCTCAGCCAAATCTTAATTCTCAGATATATAAATTTTGAAATTTGTAATTCCTGTTTTACGTTCCATGGTCTCGTAACCGCTGAAAACATAATCCGGTGTGTTTATACCGCCGTGTTCAAAAACAAAAACATTAAACCCGATCTGGGCGAGAGCTTTAAGCCACTTTTCATTTTCAGCCGAGCTGTACGGAGGATCGGCGAAGATCAGATCAAAATAGTCTCCTTTGCGCTCCGAAAGATAAGCGGCGACGTTTTGCCTGTGTACTTCAATTTGCGGCCGGCAGCCAAGTTCTTCCGCAGTCTTCTCGATCAGCTTAGCCTGCGCCGGGGAAGATTCCACAAAACTAACATATTCGGCTCCCCTGCTTATAAGCTCAAAACCAACAGAACCTGTACCCGCAAAAAGATCAAGGCACTTCAGCCCTTCAAAATCAATTATGTTGTTCAGAATATTAAACAGCGATTCGCGCGCCCGGTCTGTTGTTGGCCTGAGGGTCTTATGTTCCTCTTCTGTATCAGCCGGAACGCTCTTCTTTTTTTTCAGCGGGCTTTCTTTTGCCGGCAGCGCTGAATTTATTTTTCTGCTTCTGTATTTACCTGCAATTATTCTCAACAGCGTCTTATGAGAGCAGCCTTAATGCGCCTCCAAAACTTGGCGTAAACATATAAGATGATTTTCTGAAAATTTCATTTTTCAGGAAATGTTCAGAGGCTGAAATACTTTCAAACGGATTAACAAGAACAATCTCAGGCCCTTCTATTTTTCCGACGGCTTCAATTGTATCGGTTTTGATTTCATCGCCGTAAATATAAATTGTTTCAACTCCGGGAAGCTGCCCTGATTGCAGGAGCGAGTTAATTTTTCTGACGAGACTCAGATTGAATTCGGGTTCGGAATTATACCTCGAATATACATACGATTTATATTTTCTGTCGCACAAATAACCGTAATCAACTCTTCCCTTCCTTAACCCGACAATAAGCGCATTTTTCCCCGCGATGTTTTCGGGATAGTTCTTTCTTAACGTATGTTCCGCGGCAAAATGGTCAATATCTACCAGCGCCAGGTTCAGGTTGCATATTTTAAATATCCTCCGGACGAATTCCAGCGTATTTTTTTGAACTGCAATTACTAAAAACTCATCGCTGTCTTTGCATGGGAGTATGGAATTCAGCCGGTAAGTATTGATAACAAAATCCGAGTAATTATCCGGGTAATAGTTCGAGAGCTCCCAGTAAATTTTTGAATTCAGCGATTGTTTTCCCTCGGAGTAATCGAACGGAAGAGTGATCAGAAATGCCTGCGAAGTGCCGATAGTGAGCGCAATATCCGTTCCGTGAATGCCCCTTCTTGTGCAGTAATTCTGAATTTCGCCTGATATGCTGTTTAAATCTTTCTGGCTGCTTTTGTGCTTGAAAAAACTGTCTTCAAAGTCAAAATCGATCGATACTGCTTCGGCATTATCAAGCCGTATGTTACCTGACTCTGACGAGAGTTCGGTAAAACAAATATGACTCGCTGAAAAACTTATACCTAACGACTTATTCAAATTCCTGATTCTTCCAAATTAGCCGTGAGTTCACGGCCGCATTATGATAAATTACTTCGAGGCGTAAAGTTATCAATTCCTTTACAGGTTATCAATTCATTTCATTTACTCAACAACTATAAGATCTTTCAGCCTGAGGAACTTCTTTTCTCCGATTCCCTTAACATTTTTTAAGTCGTCAATTGATTTGAATCCTTTTCGTGAACTTCTGAAGTCTATTATTCTCGAAGCCATTGCGCTGCCTATCCCGGGCAGCAAAGCCAGCTCATCGGCTGAAGCTGTATTTATACTGATCTTCTTATGAAGCGCTGATTCTTTTGTTCCCTGTTTCCTGGTCTCATTTGATGCAAGCAGGCTATCGTTCAATAAGTTCAGTTCGCTTATCCGTCGCCGCTGTTCTTCTGTAAGGGGCCTTGAATCCATTCCTGTAAAAGCCTGTTTAAGGCTTTGTTCAAACTCTTTATCAGTTTTTGAATAGTTGTATTCCGGCGCGGGATCCCATCCGGAATATTTTATGGCCAATCCTGCGGAAAATGTAATCAGCAGAAATGATATAATTACAATATCCTGTCCGGTGAAACCAATGTTCTTTAAGCGGGCAAACACAGCAGTGTAAAGAAATTAGTTTATGATAAACTGTCTTTTACTTTTGAGAAAAAACTTTTCGATTTTGTATCGGAATCCTTGCCCTTATGTTTGGGTCTCATATTTTCCGATTTTGAAAGCTCTTTGAACAGCTCTTTTTCTTTCGACGAGAGCTTTGTGGGAATGTAGATATTAACATGCACCAGCTGGTCTCCCCTTCCGGAGTGATTAAGATGCCTGATGCCTTTATCTCTCATTCTCAAAACTTTCCCCGGCTGGATACCGGGTTCGATCCTGAGCTTGGCTGTGCCGCCTAATATAGGGATTTCAACTTCAGCTCCAAGCGCCGCGTCGGCTATACTTATAGTAAGATCGTATATGATGTCATCTTCTTCGCGGACAAAATGTTTATGCGGTATTTCATCAATCACCACTATCAGATCTCCGGCGTGGCCGCCTCTAATTCCGGCATTGCCCTGGCCCCTCATTGGAATGTAATTCCCGTTTGAAACTCCCGCGGGAATATTTACTTTCATTGTCGCTTCGGAGCGGACTCTGCCTTCTCCGCTGCAGTGCGGGCATTTTTCTTTTATTACTTTTCCTTCTCCGTTGCACATTGTGCAAACAGAAACATTGATGAACTGTCCGAACATAGAGCGCGATACATGACGGATCTCTCCTGAACCGGCGCAAGTCGGGCAGTCTGTGGAACCGCTGCCGGCTTTAGCGCCCGAACCGCTGCAATTAGTACATTTTTCAAACCTCTTGACCTTGAGCGTTTTCTCCACGCCTTCGGCAATTTCTTCGAGCGTAAGTCCAAGCGTAACTCTTAAGTCGCTGCCCTGTATACCGGGCTGCTTGTGCCTTCCGGAGTGCTGCCTTGAACCGCCGGTACCGAATAACTCATCGAATATGCTGCTGCCACCGAATATATCGCTGAAGTGCGAGAAAATATCGTTTACGTTGGAAAATCCCTGGTAATCGTTTCCGCCGCCCCTGAGGCCCTGGTGGCCAAACTGGTCGTAACGTGCGCGTTTATTTGAATCTGAAAGCGCATCGTATGCTTCAGCAGCTTCTTTAAAATTCTCTTCCGCCTGCTTATCTCCGGGGTTCCTGTCGGGATGATACTTCATGGCAAGCTTGCGGTAAGCCGTTTTAATTTCGTCAACTGACGCTGATTTTGAAACTCCTAATATTTCGTAATAATCTCTTTTTGTCATTCCGGTTTTTTTGAAACTACAACTTTTGAATGCCTGATAACTTTATCTTTCAGCGTATATCCTTTTTCGACTTCGTCTAATACTGTGTCCGGTTCAGCTTCGCTGTTTTCCATCTGCATAATAGCGTCATGCAGGTTCACATCAAACGGCTTGCCGATCGATTCAATTTCTTTCAGTCCCTGCTTCTCAAGAAGCTTCCTGAATTTTCCATATACAAGCTCCACGCCTTTATGGAAAGCTTCAGCATCATGCTTTTCGTCCCACAACTTCATTACCCTGCTGAAATCTTCAAGCGAAGGCAGCAGGTCGCCGATCAGGTTCTCAGCCGCAAATTTGTAAATATTGGAAATTTCGTTTTCAGTTCTCCTTTTATAATTTTCGAACTCAGCGGCTTTCCGTAAAAGCTGATCTTTTAGCGCATCATTAAGGCTCTGAAGCTCTTTGAGTTTCTTACTTTCAGATTTTTTGCCTTCGGCCCCGGATTTATTTAAATCCTTATCCCCGTTCTCTTCTTCGGGGCTGTTATCGGGAACATCCTTGGTAAGTTCAGCGTTTTCCAGCTCGTTCTCTAATATTTCCTTTTCCGGCTTTTCTTTTTTTGGTTTGAACATTTATACTCTTATTCCTTTTATTCCTAAAATATAGTTCTTTATACTTATTTTTTCTCAGTAATAACTTTAGAGGTAAAATTCAGCATTGAAACCATCTTTGAATAATCCATTCTTTTGGGCCCGATAAGTGCAATTCTGCCTGTCACGCCTCCGGCATCGTAAGCGGTGGAGATTATGCTGTAATTCTTTAGCTTCTCCTCGTTATTCTCGACGCCGATAGAGATAGATATTCCGGTTTCATCCACAGGCATGTTGTTTAACACATGGAACACAACGTGTTTATCATCAGTAAGTTCAATTATGCTCTTATAATTATCCGTGTTCCCGAATTCAGGCTGTGATAATATTTCGGTCGTGCCCCCTATATATAAAGTAACGCCTTCTTTTTCTTCCTGGAATATTTTATCTATCGATTCGACAAACACCTTAATGATCTCGCTCGCTTCTTCCTTAAGGTCGCCTATGCGCTGGGAATATGTATTCCTTATCTCTTTCAGTGTTAAGCCGCTTAGCTTCTCGTTAAGAATTCTGCAAATATTATCCAGTTTGTCTCTTCTAATACCTGAATCGATATCGAACAACAGCGTGCGGACAAGTCCGGATTTAATTGAAACCACAACCAAAAGCTTGCTTGTAGAAAGATCTATAAGCTCAAGCTTTTCAAATACTCCTTCTGAAAAATACGGCTGGCTGACTACGCTGATCTCCTGTGAAAGCTTGCCCAGGATCTTTGAAACCTCTTTGTAAACTTCATCCCCGGTTAATTCAATATCATCTATATGTTTTTTGATCTTATTCTTGTCGTTTGATTTCAGCGTTCCGTAACCCATGAGCTCGTTGACAAAATACCTGTACCCTTTGTCAGTTGGTATTCGCCCTCCGGAAGTATGCGGATGAGTAATATAGCTCATCTCTTCCAGGTCGCTCATTACGTTCCTGATAGTGGCGGACGACAGATTTACGTCTTTTTTCTGCGATATTGACTGTGAGCCTATAGGATTTGCGGTATAAATGAAATCTTCAATTATATACCTTAATATAATTTTCTCCCGGTCAGTTAATTCACCTAACATGTTTTACACCAGATTTTAATGAATTTTAAGCAAGATTAGTTCCAACATCCTACAAAAATACCTCATTTACGAATTGTATTCAAGATATTGAGAATTCCTTTGTTACAACATTTTACAATTTCTTATATACTTAAGTATCATAATACCGTCAAAACGGTATAGACTTACCGATAATGATGAACAATATTTGACTATGCTAGTTTGGTGAAGAATTGATTAGCATTATTTCTCCGAATCGTCAGAGTTTCTCTGACACCCCCAATAAGGCAGGGTTTAAAAACCGCTGCCTTTTTTATCATCAGTTCCCCTTAACCGCCATCATTCAGGATCTTATTTCTAAATATAGTATTATCATGTTATAAAGCAAATTCATTTCAAGTAAGCCAAAAAATCCTGCCTTTTTAATTTTACATAATTCGGTTAGAATAGTTCAATTCAATTCCCCAAAAAAATATGGAACTATTCGACGCAATCGTAAACCGAAGGACTGCAAACTCTGCTTTTGCAGATAAGAAAGTATCCGCTGAACATATTGAACTGCTGATTAACATGGCATCTCATTCCCCAAGCCATTTTAACTCCCAGCCATGGAGATTTATTGCCGTTACAGAAGAAGCAATTATCGGAAAGATCGCAAAGATAGCAGGCGATTCAATGGTTCAGCTGATGGATGACGGCAGGTTCTGGAAACAGTACAGGAAATATTTCCGGTTCAGCGAAGAAGAAATGGAAAAAGCAAAAGACGGGATACACATTGACCACCTGCCTGCAGTTCTGAAACCATTTGTGAGAACAATTTTTTCCGAAACAGGCGGAAAAGTAATGGCTAAGTTCAAAGTGCCTAGGATCCTGGGAAACGATGAGGAAAAGCTGGTAGGCAAATCGCCGCTGCTGTTTATTATTTCGCTTAATAAAGATGAATATAAACCTAACGAACTATCGGGATTTTATTCCACTATCTCAATGGGCGCGGTGATACAGACTTTATGGCTGGTGACCACCGGGATAGGCATGGGCATGCAGTTTATTTCCACACCGGGAGAAATTCCGGAGAATTGGAATGAAATAACACGGCTGCTAAAGATACCTGACAATTATGAAATGTGCGCAATCTTCAGAATGGGGTATGTGGACCCGAATATGAAAAGGCCTACCATTGACTGGAGATCATCCCACCGAAAAGGAGTTGATGAGCTTGCATTCAAAGATACATGGGGCGGCTCGTTTTGAAAACACGTATTGAACATAAACGCTGAACCAGGAAACTGACAATTGCTAAGTTTGTTCATCATATCAGGCCTGCTGCTTTATATCATCAACTACTCCATTGGATGGCTTCTTTATTTCAGGAAATTTACAATGAAGAAAAGGACTCACCAGTTGTTCTTTATTTCAATTATTGTGGATCTCATAATTATTCTTTTTTACCTGAAGTTTCCTTCAATACAATTTCTTTTTTGTTCGGCATCTCTTGCCTCCATGTTAGCGCTTCCATTCGGCAAAAAGGGCGGAATATATCACAGAATCACGGCAAGTTTAGGGGTTATTTTTTACATTATCATGATTTTATCCGTTAGGTACATATTGCTAAATTGAATAAGAGGAATTAATATGATAACTTTGAGTAAATTTCCCAAACATCTATTTTTGGAATGATCAAACTAACATATCATGGGCATTCCGCCTTTGAACTAAAAGCCGGAGATCATAATATAATCATCGACCCGTTCATTAACGGGAACAAGCACGCAAAAATAAAGCCCGCCGATATTAAGGCAGATTTTATTGTGCTTACTCACGCGCACGGCGATCATTTGGGAGATACTTTAGAGATCGCGAAGAATAATAACGCTACTGTAATAGCGGTCAACGAGCTGGCGGATCATTTGGATGGCAAAGGGCTTAAAGTGCATAATATGCACATCGGCGGAGCTTACAATTTCCCGTTTGGGAGGCTGAAATTCACAATTGCTCATCACGGCTCATCTACTAATGAAGGATTATACATGGGCGAACCGGCAGGAGTGGTTTTGACTATTGACGGAAAGAATATTTATCATGCGGGCGATACCGGATTATTTCTTGATATGAAGCTTATTGGCGAAATGAACCCGCTTGACGCGGCAATTGTGCCGATTGGCGATAATTTTACAATGGGTATTGATGATGCGGTTAAAGCCATCGAATTTCTGAACCCAAAGCTGGCAATTCCGATGCATTACGAAACGTTTGATGTAATTTCCGCCGATCCGAATGAGTTTAAACGCAAGGTCGAATCGATAGGAAAGAAGTGCACAGTGATTCCGTTCGGCGAATCAATTGAAATATAATTTTTTATATTCAAAATATACCATAAGAGTTTTTGTCAAAGATAATTGCAATAGCTAATCAAAAAGGCGGAGTCGGTAAAACGACGACGGCAGTTAATTTATGCGCCTCGCTTGCTCTGAGCGGATGCAAGACGCTGCTGGTTGATATTGACCCACAGTCAAATGCAACTTCCGGACTTGGACTGAAGAACACATCAATGGAAAACTCAGTCTATGAGCTTTTGATAGGCAGCAAAGAACCACAAAGCTGCGTTTCGGAAACCGAAGTAAACAATCTTTATATAGTTAAATCGAATATAAATCTGGTTGGAGTTGAAATTGAACTGGTTGGAATGGAAACCCGCGAATATATCCTGAAGAACCGCCTTGCGGAACTGAAAGAACAATTCGATTTTATATTTATTGATTGTCCCCCATCGCTAAGCTTAATAACGCTGAATTCGCTTGTTGCGTCAGATTCCGTTATGATTCCCGTTCAATGCGAGTACTATGCATTGGAAGGATTGACGCTTTTGCTAAACACTATCAAGATGGTAAAATCAAGGCTTAACCCGCATCTTGAAATTGAGGGTTACCTTTTGACTATGTTTGATACCCGATTAAAGCTTTCGCACCAGGTTGCGCAGGAAATGGAAAAGTATTTTACAGACAAAGTTTACGCGGTTAAGGTGATGCGCAACATTAAGATAAGCGAATCGCCTTCGTTCGGAAAGCCAGTTGTGGTATATGATCCTCTTTCAATCGGCTCGAGGAATTATACTGAGCTTGCGAACGAGTTCCTTAAGCGCAACGGACTTGAGAACATGCAAAAGTTTGATAACATACTTACTTATGACGCGCCTACATTTGAAGCTGTAAACAAGAATGACAGCGCAATAAATGATATTAAAAACTGATTTTTGCTTAAAAATTACTTGCAAAACATCTTCATAAATTTTTAGCTCCGACAGGAGCGATCTAAAACATGGATTCCCGCTTTCGCGGGAACAGGTTCGTAACAACATTAATAAAATTCCGTGATTATGAGTAAAGATAAACCAAAAGGCGGGCTGGGAAAAGGACTGGATGTGCTGTTCGGCGGTTCATCCGCGAGCATTGAGCCCGAAACAGCCGCAAACGTAACAGAACTGAACCCGAAGATTGAAGAGTCCATACTTTATTTACCTGTAGATACCATAAAGACAAATCCGTTTCAGCCAAGGCAGCTTTTTGATGAAGCTGAAATGAAAGAGCTTTCGGAATCGATAAAACAGAAAGGCGTAATACAGGCAATCACAGTCCGTAAAACAGACGACGGAAGTTATGAGCTTATTACCGGC
>CAZMRG010000035.1:0-2525 GCA_964568655.1 uncultured Ignavibacteriales bacterium
TGTCGGCTATGCTTTTTGCATTACCCGCGTTAAGGAATGTGCAGCCATTTATTCCAACCATTGGCTGCTTATCCGATTATGTTTCATTTTTCTGGGCGGAAGCGATAGTTGCAGCGGGATTGATCGTAATGGTGTTCACATGGCTTAAGCGCCCGGGACCGAAACAATAGGGAAGTGAAAAGGCAAAAAGCAAAAGTGAAAAGTCAGAAGTGAAAAGGCAGAAGTGAAAAGTCAGAAGTGAAAAGGCAGAAGGCAGAAGATAAGAATTATTCTGAAGAGAACGGTTGCGGCCGTTCCCTATATTTTTTCCAAACACAATATATTCTCTTCGTCCCATTCCCATTGCATAGGATTATTTTGAATGTATTCCTGAATATTGTAAAAGTCTTTTTCGGTTCGGATAATGTGGTCGTAAAAAGATTTTTGCCAGGAAAATTCATTGTTACCCATTTGATGAATCATTTTGGATGATGTGGTTTTGAAAGCTCCGATTAATGACGATAATGATTTTATTTTCGGTAGGGAACGGTCGCGACCGTTCCCTACATCGTTGATTATAATCAATATCCCGTGAAAATGATTTGGCATTATGACAAACCTATCCAAAAAAACATAATTATATTGTTCGCCTATCCACAACCATTGTTGATTAACAATCTTTCCATTCTCATTCAAAATCATTTCCCCATCTACAATCTCTCCGAAATGATCTATCCTGTACTTTGTGCAAATTGTGACAAAATAACACCCGCCATGGGAATAATCGTAATCCTTTAACCTGTTTAGCTTACGTACGTTCATTTAAGGATTCATTAATAATACTCATATGTATAAATATGAATTTCTTGGTTTTTAGAATATCCTTGCTTGGACTCCCTCTCAGATGTAACAAACCCATAATCATTATATGTAAAATCTTTTATGGTGAATCCATTTTTTGCAATAAAGTAGTTTTCCTGGATCAAATTTCTTCTGATATCATATGTGTAGGTTAAGTAATGGCTAAGTTTTCCTTCATCGTATTGAACATACTTAATCAATAATCCATTTTGGTCATATTCCCCTTCAAAGTCATAAACAGTTATAGAGTCCGTATATTCTCTTATCCGCTTTACAGGTTTCCCATACTGGTTGAAAATGTCATATAAAGTAAATTTTGGCTTATCGTTTTCGATCCAAAGTGTTGTTAAAGTGTCATTGTGAAAATTATAATCTTGGATTGAGGAACAGCGTCCATGTCGAGATTCTTTTCGTATTAGGAAATTGTCTGAATTAAAATAGTTGTATTCTTCATCTATTGAATTATCTGTATGTGTATTATATGACATAATGCTATTTTCAACATCGTTATAGAAATATCGGAATGGAACCATAGCCTCATTATCATTAATTAATATAATTTGCGAGGTAAATCTGTTCATGCTATCGTATGTCAATTTTTCAATCTCTTTGAATGTTGTGTCGATTTTTCCCCGATATTTATAAATATATAAAGTGGTTATGCATACAACATTACCGGCTGCATCATATAAATATATCATTTCAGCGTTAGAAGTTCTGTTATATTGAGTTCTTTGTATTAACCTTCCTTCTAAATCATACAAATATTTCTCTACGATTATCTTGCCGGGTTTGGTTGTATCAGAGACATACCATTGCGTTTGACTTTTAATATGTGAGCTTTTGAATTTTTCTTTATTTGTGTTTACATCATTATGCCAATGTGTTATATTATCTTTTTTAAGCCATAAAGGCTGAGACAGTAATTCTGAGATGCATGTAAAAAACATGCAAATAATTATTACGTATTTAATCAGCATATTTATAATGAGCCGTACGTTTTGTAGTGAACGGTCGCGACCGTTCCCTACTGTTTATGATTTTATTTTCCCTACATATTTCCCATGAAATCCCCTCATCTTCACAACCAATTCTTCAATCTCGTCTTTTGGGGGGAGGAATGTTGTGCGGAAGTGCAGTGTGCCGGGCAATTGGCCGAAGCCGGAACCGGGCACAACACAAATGCCGGTTTCTTCAAGTAACGCTAAGCAATAATCATTATCACGTTTGGAATCGTATTCAAAACGTTCTTCTTCTGACATTTTGTTTACATCTTTGGTTTGCGGTAATTCCATTTTTACAAACGCATACATTGCGCCGTGAGGGATATCAACAGCCATTCCTTCAATATCATTTAATCCTTTACCCAGGATTTCAGCTTTTGCTTTAAGATCGGCCATTATCCCGTTGCGCTCATTTATGTAATAATCATAACTTTCATCGCCTTTTTGCGGCGGAGTTACAACCAGATATGTTACAAGCTGTCCGACTGTATTTGAGCACAGACTTATCGATTGCAGCTTAATGAACTGCGTCATCACATCATCAGGAATATTTCTAAGTTCTAAATATCCACCGCGGTGTCCGCACTCGCCCATAAATCCTTTTGAAACCGAGTGAAAACTAAACAGCGGGATGGTTGTTCCTTCTATCTGGTGCATCACTTTTGCAAAAGAATGGAACAC
>CAZMRG010000035.1:2625-16457 GCA_964568655.1 uncultured Ignavibacteriales bacterium
ATGTTGCAGTAAATAATTTTCTTCCCGGCTTTTTCAAGTTCCTGAGCGCGTATAACGATTGGTCCTCTTACGGCATATTCCGCGGTAAGTAATTTTGGATTTAAGTCTTTTACAGTAATCATTCTATTCCATAATAAATTTTCACCACTAAGAACACTTAGAACACTAAGATGATTTTATTCTTTGGGGAGATTAGAAAATATTTCAGTTACTAATGGTACAAGTTGTTGAGTAATGTTAGTAGTATTAAAGTTTATCAATAATCCTTTAGGCTTACATGATAATTTAAGATATGTTAAAAGTTGAGCCTTGTAAATAGGAATTATAGCATCAACTGCTTTGAGCTCAACGATAACAAGATCGTTAACCAGAATATCTATTTTAAGGCCTGCATCTAAAGTATTATTTTTAAATCTAATTGGTAATAAAACCTGGGATTTCACATCTAATCCTCTATTTTTCATCTCATCAATTAAACAAATCTCATATATTTTTTCAAGTAAACCGGGACCTAATTCTTTATTAACTTCTATTGCGCAATTAACGATATTGTATGATATTTCATTCACCATTTTTTGAGTAATCATAATTTTTCCTTTACTAAGTGTACTCAGTGTTCTAAGTGGTGAAATGACTTTCTTTTATCTTTCAAAAATAAATATTAGAAAAATCACAATAAATGCAAATTTGCTCATAGACTCTAATGGGCATATGATACTCTCTTTCCTGCGGGGGCATTAAGATGGGGTTAAGTATTGGTGGGGCTGGCACTTCATTGATAGTAGAAATATAACAGGGTATATTTGCAAAATGGAGCAGAATACACAAAATACTGAAGGGACTCCGGTTCAGGCTGAAGTTGTAATCAAAAAACAGCAGGAAAAGACGGAAAAAAGCTCGGAACAGCAGCAAAAATCAAGGCGCGAAAAGCCTAAAGGCGATACAATATACTCCGATGCACGGAGCTTAGCGGTTAAAATACTCACAAGAGTTGAAAGAACTGACGCTTATCTTGATAAATTAATTGATTTTGAAATAAAGACGGATGTTTTAAATGATTATGACCGCTCTTTATTAAATGAAATTTGTCACGGCGTTATTAGATGGATGAGGCGTTTAGATTGGTTTTTAAATGGTTTTTATCGCGGTAACTGGGAAAAATGCACTCCCGAGATTAAAAATACTCTGCGCGTTGCGCTGTACCAGATATTGTTTTTGAATAAAATTCCTGATTATGCGGCGGTTAATGAAGCAACAGAGTTTATTAAGAAAATAAGCACTCAAAAACATGCGGATGTTGTTAACGGATTGTTAAGGACGATTATCAGAACAAAAGAAGAGCTTGTTTACCCAACCCGTGAAATTGATGAAGTAAAGTATCTTGGCATAATGCAATCGCATCCTAACTGGATGGTTAAGAGGTGGATACAGAGATTCGGTTTTGATGAAGCTGAGAAGCTTGCTGAATCGAATAATAAACGTCCTATACTCACGCTTAGAATTAATACGCTTAAAACGAACAAAAGCGATGTAATGAAGCGTTTGGAAACGAGAAATATTTCGGCGCGCGTTTGCAGATACATTGATTATTTTATTACGCTTAGGCTGATGTCAAAGATATATCTCGATGAGGATTTCGTAAACGGATATTATACGGTTCAGGATGAAAGCGCGGGAATTCCGGCGGTACTGTTGAATCCTGCTGAAACGGATTTGGTACTAGATATGTGCGCAGCGCCCGGCGGGAAATCAACTCACCTTGCCCAGTTGATGCATAATAAGGGAAAAATAATCTCTGTCGACAAATACGACGCTAAGATAAGCATGATGCAAAAAACCGGCGAAAGACTTGGCGCGACTAACATTGAATTCGTTATAGATGATGCGACCGATTTCCAAAATGAATTGGTTACATCGCAGAAGTTTGATAAAATTTTGCTTGACGCGCCATGCTCAGGGCTCGGCGTTCTTTCAAAGAAACCTGAAATAAGGTGGAAGCGCGAACCGGAAGATATTTTCCAGCTGGCTGAATTACAGAAGAAGCTTCTTAGCAACGCAGCAAACTATCTTAAAGATGGCGGCGTGATAGTTTACAGTACCTGCACTACCGAGCAGGAAGAAAATATGGAAGTTGTAAAAGATTTTCTGGAAAAACATCCGGAATTCAAAATAGATGATGCGGCTAAGTTTGTAAGGAAAGATTTGGTGAATGCCGAAGGCTGCGTTGAAACATTTCCGCATATACAGGGGATTGACGGTTCATTTTCAGCAAGACTGGTAAAGACAAGTAATGTTTAAGCTTTCAAAAAAAGTTGAGTATGGCTTAATAGCCGTGAAGCACATGGTTATTGCCGGAGTAGAGAACCCGTGTTCAGCAAAAGAAATTGCAACCAAACACAAAATACCTTATGATCTTTTATCAAAGATCCTGCAAAAGCTTAAGCACGAAAATATACTTGTCTCTATGCATGGCGCATACGGCGGGTATAAGCTAAGCAGAAATCCTGATAAGATAAACCTCTCTTCTATTCTAAATGCTATCGAAGGGAACAGTTATATCCTGGATTGCGGATTACACGAGGACCCGGATAGCTGCAAAATGTTCGAGACGTGTATACTCAGCAGTCCTCTTCAGAAAATACAGAAAAGTATCAACAATATTTTTAACACAACAAAATTATCTGAAATAGTTTAAAAAAAGTGTCTCCTCATCCCGTCCTAACGGACACCCCTCTCCTTTGAGGAGAGGGGGTGGGGGTGAGGTGAAAGTGTTTTAATAATGCTGAAATTACCAATATATCTTGATAATCATTCTACAACGCAGGTTGATCCGCGCGTGTTAGATGAAATGCTTCCGTACTTCACAGAGTATTACGGCAATGCATCAAGTAAATCGCATGAGTTTGGCTGGAAAGCCGACGCGGCTGTGGAAATTGCAAGAGAAAAAGTTGCGGCGTTAATAAACTGCGATCTCAGCGAACTTGTATTTACAAGCGGCACTACTGAATCTGTTAATCTTGCCATAAAAGGTGTTGCAGAATCGAATGCTTCAAAAGGCAGGCATATAATTACGACCAACGTTGAGCACAAAGTTGTAATAGAAACATGCAAAGAGCTTGAGCGTAAAGGATTCAGCATAACCTATTTAAATGCAGATAAATTCGGAATGGTTGAGCCGTCTGTTGTTTCTGAAGCCATTACAGATGATACAATTTTAGTCTCAGTTATTTTTGCCAGCAATGAAGTCGGTTCTGTGAACAATGTAACTGATATCGGGAGGGTTTGCAGAGAAAAGAATGTTCTTTTTCATGTTGATGGAGCGCAGGCGGTTGGTAAAATTCCGGTTGACGTTGCCAGAATGAATATTGACCTAATGAGCTTTAGCGCTCATAAAATGTATGGACCCAAAGGGGTCGGAGCGCTGTTTGTAAGGAAGAAGAGGCCGTGGTTCAAGCTGAATCCGCAGATGGGCGGCGGAGGGCAGGAGTGCGGTTTGCGCTCAGGAACGTTAAACGTACCCTGCATTGTTGGATTTGGCAGAGCTAGTGAGTTGTTAAGGCTCGAAATGGCTGAAAAAACGCCAAAAATTAAAGCTTTGAAAGACAAACTTAGCGAGGGTATCGTTTCAAATTTAGATGATGTATATTTGAATGGTCATCCTGAAAAAAGATTGCCGGGTAACCTGAATCTAAGTTTTAAGTATATAGATTCAGCGGGTTTCATGGCGGCAATGAAGGATGTAGCTCTGTCATCCGGAAGCGCATGTTCCTCGGATACAACTGAACCTTCGCATGTGCTCAAAGCAATTGGTTTGCCGGATAATTTGATACGGTCTTCAATAAGATTTGGAATAGGTAACTTTAACACAGAAGAAGAAATAGATTACATAATAAAAAAAGTTGTTCAGACTGTGAATAGTCTGAGAGAGGAATCGCCTGCTTACGCGGTTTCTAAAAAGAAAAGCGCTGAGAAAGAGATCAATTAGAGGGTATTCCTTTAAAAAGAGTTTAGTTAATTATTTAAAACCAAAGGAAATCATAAAATGGACGAATTAAAAACTTTAGAGACAACTGAAGTTAAGCCTGAAGTTTCGCTTTCTGAAAAGGCAATAGCAGAAGTGAAAAAGATCATGGCTGAAAACAGCATTCCCGATACTTACGGGCTCAGGATAGGCGTTAAGGGCGGCGGATGCTCGGGTTTATCGTACACGCTTGGCTTTGACGGCGAAACAAAAGACGGCGACAGGTTTTTTGAATACGACGGCATAAAAGTCATGGTCGATTGGAAAAGCATCTTATACCTTACAGGCACAAATATTGATTTCACTGACGGCTTAAGCGGCAAAGGATTTGTTTTTAATAATCCCACGGCAAAGAAAACTTGCGGCTGCGGAAGCTCGTTTGGCGTCTAACTATAAAATAGAGATCTGATCTATGGATTTTGGAAATAAATCAAAGTCCGGAAGAAGAAAATTTATCAAGACTTCGGCTCTTGGTTTATTTTCATTCGGTATTTTATCTAAATTAGAATTTATTAATTTTAATAATACTAATATAACTGGGCAAGCGCCCGCTAAAGGAGTAAATAAAATGGCTTACGAATGGAAGTTTAATCCGCGTCCTTATTCTGATGAAGAAGCAAAGTCTCTTCTGAAAGATGTGGTTGATGCGGAAACAACCGACTGGCATTACAACACACATCACAAAGGTTATGTGACCTTTCTAAATAATATCGAAAAAGGGCTTGAGACCGCTGACGCATCAAAAGCAAACGGCAACTGGAGCGATATCGGCGAGCTTAAAAGAAGATTTACCTGGAACCATTCAGGCGCATTGCTGCATGACGTATACTGGGATAACATGGGGGGAAACGGAGATATTTCCGGCGGCGCAGATATTAAAAAAGCTATAGAAGATAATTTTGGCTCGGTGGATAAATGGAAAACTGAGTTTAAAGCGTGCGCGGTTGCGGCAAAGCTCAGCGGCTGGGGATTGCTTGTTTATGACAGGTTATATTCCGGCAGACTTTTGAACGTATTGGTTGATGAGCATCAGTACGGCGCAATATGGGGCGGAGTTCCGCTTATCGCATGCGACGTGTTTGAGCATGCTTACTATCATAAAGACGGACCCGCAAGAGCAAAGTATATTGATAATTTTATCAATAACCTTAACTGGGGCAGAATAAACGACAGGTTCAATAAATTCTGTAAGTAAACTGTGAGAAAAACAAAACTATGGGTTTCATTACTGATTTTCGTTTTCATTGTTTCTTTCATTGGTTGCAATAAAGATCCTAAACAAGAAAAACAAACTGTAACAGGTAAAACTGAATTTGGAGGAAAAGACGGGATATCTGTTTCGGATATCCCGGATTACACTATAAGCGGGAATCTGAATGGCAGAGAAGTTCAGTTTCCTTATATAGTTTTTGAGAAATGGAGAGGCTCGAACGATAATGTTCTGATTTTCTCGCTTTCAAAACCATCGCAGCCATGCGGGTTTATTGACGATTTCCAGGGTTTTCAGCTTATTAACAAAGGTAATTCAATAAACCAGGGCGAATGGGTAAAATCGAAATTTGATGATGACCCAAAAACATACCAGTCTTTTTTCAGAGTCTCAGGCGGCGATAGATCAAATGCAAATTGGGACTGCGCTTTAGTTATTGAAAGCTCAGATAACAAAACTGTAAAAGGAAAGATCGCAATATTTTTTAACGACGACAAGAAGAGCTGGGTTGCAGGAAAGTTTGAAGCTTCAATATGTAACAACTAATATTATTTTATAAACCAATTAACATTTATGAAAAATTTGAAATTATTTTTTATACTTTTTATTACAGGCAGCCTAATAATTTCAGGATGCGGAAAAAAGGACCAAACGACAGGCGGAGATAACAAAACAGACGTTAAGACTGACCAGCAGAACACGGATCCGACTAAAACAGACCCGACAAAAACAGATCCGACTAAGACCGACCCGACCAAAACAGATACAAAGAATGAGCTTGGCTTAAAAGAAGGTATGCCGGGCGATTATCCGAAAGATATTCCACAGCCGAAGAACGGGAAGCCGCTGGGCTCGTTAAATACTTCAGAGGGCACCACGGCTACTTTTGAATCTTCTGATAAGCCTATGGATATACTGAAAGATTTTGCAGAGGGTATGGAAAAAGGGGGATTCAAGAAATCAGGGGACGATATGATGAAGGAAGAAGGCGGTATGACAATGTGGAAGAAAGATGCAAGAGAAGTGAGCTTAATGCTTGCTTGGGATAAAGATAAGAAAGTTTCCTCTGTTGTTGTAACTTACAAATAGTTATATTTAAGTCAGCAATATGAAAAGGGTTTTATCAATATTGGGCTTATCCATTTTAATTCGGATAAGCCTGTTTTTTTTATTCATAACCGGACTTGTCCAGGCGCAGTCTGTTGGCCCTGTTGTGTTTGTTGCGAGGAATATTCAGCCAAATGGCAATGTTTTCTATCCTGCCTCAAGCTTGCTTCCGGGTATGGGCCCCTTTTCCAGATTCAAAGTAGTTGGCGGAAGATTGATCATACGGGAATCTAACGGAGTTATCCGGGTCCTTGTGGATAGTACAATGAATTTTAACGGTACACATATAGTAGATGTTTGCAGTCCATGTGTGTTCTGGGATACAAGCAGGATAGTATTTGCAGGAGTCGAACACCCTGATAGCAGCTGGAGAATTTACGAAATTCACTCTGACGGCACAAGTTTCAGGAAAATTACATACACTAACAGGCCGCTGAATCTTTCGCAATTCGGAAAAATAGCGAATATGTTTATCAGATATGATGACATTGATCCGTGTTATTTACCGGATGGAAGAATTTGCTTCGCGAGCGACCACTATCCTTCGCTTACTGAATATTACGGGGAACGTACAACAAATCTTTATATCATGAATCCCGATGGAACGGATATACACAGGATTACCTCTGAAAGGAACGGGGCTGAGAAACCAACCATCGATCCGCAAACGGGGAAAATAGTTTATGCAAGATACTGGTTCAATTTTGACCGTCCATCAAGATTTACATGGAACGGGCTTACAAGGGACTCGGCCCTGGCGATGAACAACGACCAGTCAAATATCTGGGAAGCGGCTACAATTCGTCCCGATGGCGACGGTCTTGGTTTGTATGCAGGAGCTGCGAATAACAAAAAGGGACTTTCTTCTTACCGCCCCAGAGTAATGTCTAACGGCAATCTGCTCAGCGTATTTGTTCCCAATACTCCAATGGATTATACTTCGGGAAGTACAGGAATAAGGTGGTTCACTCAAAACTCAACCTACGAAAATTATGTTGTGGGCGTAAACCAGGATAACATGCAGCTGTATGTTCAGAATCCGCCTTCAATTGGAACTATGCAGCCGCCATATGCTACTGATCCTGTCCCAATTGGAACAACTAAAATTTTGTTTTCTTATGCAACGCAGGTCGAAAATCAGGACTATGCGTTATATACAATAAATCTTGATGGCACAGGATTGCAGCTTTTATATGATACGCCGGGCAAGATGGATTTGAATGCTGAGTTGTTGCAGCAAAGGCCGGTTCCTCCAGTAGTCTTTGACCCGAATTATCCTGAAAGCGATGAACTGCCGCCGACAATTGACCCAAATACATATTTTAAAAACGGCGGGTTCCGTTTTGACTGTACTAACATGTTCACAAACGGCGATGTTGACCAATACATGCCCGATGCGCCGCCTATAACAAAAAATGCAACATTGCATTTCTTCCTGAATTTTCAGAGGATGAACGCACAGGGGCTTGACACTGCGATTTTTCTTACTCAAACGCCTGTTCAGTATTCCGGGCAGCTTAATTTCGATTTCGCGCCGGCGGATGTTTCGATGTTTGAGCAGGTAGTGGATAGTACAAATAAAGTTATTGCCAACTCAACTAACCAGACTGCACACGTGCTTGGACTGAATTATGGGCGTACCGGAATAGGCACAAAATGCGTCGGCTGTCATGCCGGGCATACAACAATAAAAATGCCATATACAATTTCAGAAGGACAGTTTTTCAACACTTCAACTTCGGCGCATGTTACTCAAAGCTCGTTTATTTATATTAGCGATTCGTTACAGTACCCGGGTAAAAGAGTTGTCGACAGAAAAGCCAGGAATGATACTTTAACTGTGAACTGGATAGCAAACGGAACAGTTAACGAATATGTTGAACTGAACTGGGATGTGCCCATAGATATCCGAAGGGTTATCCTGTATAATATTTTTACTAATCCCGTTACGAATACAAATATCAGCGTTACCGATTGCGAGATATTTTTGTACTATCAAAATATTGAAGCGGGGCACATTGCCTCTACCGGTATAATCGCAAATGATGGAACAACAATAACGATTCCGCAAATCACAAAAATTGATAGAATGCGCGTGATCGTTAAAAGCTTTACAGGATTGATAAATGGACAGTCCCATGCAGGGCTTGCGGAAGTTGAGGCCAACGCAAGAGTTTCGTATTATGAAGAAACGATCGGGATAAAGCAAATCTCATCTGTTGCGGATAGATTTTCGCTAACGCAGAATTTTCCTAATCCGTTTAATCCGGCCACAAAGATAAGGTATTCTATACCCAAAGTTGGCGAGTCGCCCGCCTCAAATGTAAAGCTAACTGTTTTTGATATAACCGGGAGATTAGTTGCAACTTTAGTAAATCAGCTTCAGGCGCCGGGTTCATATGAAACAGAATTTGATGCGACCAATTTTGCATCCGGAATTTATTTTTACAGGCTCACAGCCGGAAACGATTTTACGGAAGTAAAGAAGATGGTTCTGCTAAAGTAATAAATTGCGAGTCCCGATTTGTCGGGACGAAGCAATCCCTTTTCAAAAGTAAACCACTGAAGTGGTTCATTTTAAAAATCGTCTTTTTATCCCACGACTAAAGTCGTGGGCTTTTTAATGTAATAAATTTAAGACCGTTTTAAAGGTTTGAGATTATTTTTTGTTTTTCCGTCCCAAACTGTCCGCCGTGGCAGATTAGGAGGAGTAAAATAAATACAGCTTAATTCTTCGCCCAAACTTCGGTAAGAACTGATAAATGTTCTACTGCAAATATCCTTTCTGTTTTCTTAATTCATTTCTAATTATCTTTGGAAAATTATAATATGATATAGAGCTATGAGAAGATTTCTTTACAGGTTACTTTTTGTCGTATTAATCCCTCTTTCACTTTATTCTCAAAATTCAAATTTCACAATATTATGCGTTGCGGCGCACCCTGATGACGAAGATGGCGCCACGCTTGCTTATTACTCTAAACTGAAGGGCTATAATGCTTATACGGTTTTCTATACAAGAGGAGAAGGCGGCCAAAACGAAATAGGGTCCGAGCTTTACGACGAACTGGGCAAAATACGCGAGCAGGAATGCTACAATGCCGCTGAAATCCAGGGTTCACACCCGCTTTTTCTTGGGGAGCTTGATTTTGGCTTTTCCAAAACCGCCAAAGAGACTTTTAAAATGTGGGGAGGTAAAGATAGCGTCCTTGCGCGGATAGTTTATTTTATCAGACTGCTGAGGCCGGATGTTGTTATATCGAATCATGACACTATCACAACTAAGCCAAAACGCCAGCACGGGAATCACCAGGCAGTCGGAATAACAATTTATGATGCCTTTGATAAAGCGGCCGACCCGAATTATCATACGGAACAGCTAACCGGCGGCCTAACTCCGTGGCAAATTAAAAAATTATACTTTAGGGTATTTGATACATCCAAAGTAAATGATGTTTTTACAATTGACGGCTCGCAAAAAGATGCGTCGGGTAAAACCATAGACGATATTTCATGGGAAGCGCTTGCACAGCACAGAACGCAGGGAATGGATAAGATTGACAGGTATGATATACCATCAGTTTTCAGGGAAAAAAGATATGAGCTGGTAAGAAGCGATAACATGTATCCGCTTGAGGGAAACGATCTGTTTGCCGGACTAAAGCCAACTGAAAAGCTTGATCTAAACGGACGACTGAAGTCATTTCCTACAGTTTATAAATACATTACTGTAAATCCGCAGGATAGCCTTAAACTTCTTAAGGAACTCAAATTCAATGAGAGTGCAAATGTGGGTTTGGTAAATTCATATGATAACACTATTGAAAATACGCTGAAAGCGTTTGGTGTTAAATATGAAGTTCTTGACTCACTCCATTACGCCAATGATGATTTCAAGAATTTTTCTGTTATCATTGTAGATATCAGGGCATATCTTTACAGACAGGATGTAGCAAGGAATAATGATAAGATTATTAAATTTGTTGAAAAGGGCGGGAATGAAATTTGTTTTTACCAGAAACCGCAGGATTGGAACGGAAAAAATTATACGCCCGACCCAATATATATAACCTCTGAAAGAGTCACTGAAGAAGATGCTAAAGTTACCGTACTCATGCCAGAACATGAATTTTTTAACAGGTATAATAAAATTGAAGACAATGACTGGGACGGATGGGTGCAGGAAAGGAACATATATCTTCCATCGGATGATACTTCCAAAACATCGGTGAATTATAAAAAACTTCTTGCGATGAACGATGAAGACGACCCTGTGCCGTCAACTTCTTTAATAGTAGCCGATCCCGTTGGATTGGGCAGCTACACATATTGTTCGCTCGCACTATACAGGCAATTGAAGATATTTAACAAAGGCGCATTGAAGTTATTTTTGAATATGATCTCATCACACAGACGGTTCATTGAATAAATTAATTGCTCACACCTGATAATACTGCCGATAAACAATTAATCCGGGGCATATCGCTCAAAGGCGCTACTGCGCTGAATATGATAGATATGATCGGCGTAGGGCCATTCATAACTATGCCGCTGATTATTGCCGCCATGGGCGGCCCGCAGGCAATGATAGGCTGGGTTCTTGGCGCGTTCCTGGCAATATCTGACGGGCTTGTTTGGGCAGAGCTTGGCGCGGCAATGCCGCAGGCAGGCGGCTCTTACCAATACCTTAAAGAGATTTACGGCAGGAACGGTTTTGGCAAACTGGTTTCATTCCTGTTTATATTTCAGCTTACATTCAGCGCGCCGCTTTCAATGG
The DNA here is from genome assembly GCA_964568655.1 of uncultured Ignavibacteriales bacterium. Classification (GTDB taxonomy): domain Bacteria; phylum Bacteroidota; class Ignavibacteria; order Tepidaquicellales; family OLB5; genus CAWFKW01. The sequence continues at coordinate 13,741 of CAZMRG010000035.1, forward strand.
CGTCAGGGTGCGTGGGGCTTGCTTCTTATGCCAGTTATATTTTTCCGGGATTAAACATCGCGCATTTTTCATATAACTTAAATTTACCTTTACCATTCATAGGTCCGCTTGAAGCAAGCATCTCGGCAACCAATGCTGCATTTCTTGCAATTGGAGTAATAGGAATAGCGGCATTTCTTTTATATCGCAAGATAACAATTATAAATAAGTTCTCACAGTTCCTTTGGGTGGGAGTTATCATAACTGTTATTTGGATAATGCTATCCGGCATTTTTAATTTCAGTCCCAAGATTGCATTTGACTTTCCGCCGGGGGCGTTTGATTTTACTTCGGGATTTTTCCTCGGTCTCGGCTCAGCAATGCTTATTGCAATATATGATTACTGGGGATATTATAATGTATGTTTCATCGGAGGAGAAGTTGAAAATCCCGGCCGTAATATCCCGCGCGCAATAGTGTATTCTATATTAATAGTCGCCGTTCTTTATATAGTAATGAATATCAGCATTCTTGGCGTTTTGCCGTGGAAAGAGGTAAGCGCCACTGCGGGAAGCGATGCGAGCAAATATATAATATCTGTCTTTATGCAGAGGATTTACGGCTCATGGGCCGGAAATCTTGTTACTATATTAATAGTATGGACAGCTTTTGCATCAGTGTTTTCGCTGCTGCTGGGTTACTCAAGGGTTCCTTATGCGGCGGCAGTACAAGGCGATTATTTTAAGGTATTTTCAAAAGTACATCCAAAGCACAAATTTCCATACGTTTCTTTATTGGTACTGGCAGGGGTTGCAGCTTGTTTTTGTTTCCTGAAGCTAAAAGATATTATCGCGGCGCTGGTTGTGATAAGGCTTATTATACAATTTCTTGCACAAACTATTGGCGTTATTGTATACAGGATTAAAAATCCGAATGCTGAGCGACCTTTTAAAATGTGGTTGTATCCGCTGCCTGCAATAATTGCGTTTGCCGGATTCGTTTACGTATTAATTTCGCGGCAAAATTTCCTTAAAGAAGTACGCTATGCTGTTGTTTTGCTTATAATTGGCTCTGTTGTCTATTTCTGGCGTGCTTACAGGAAAAAAGAATGGCCATTTAAAACAATTCCCGCCGGCGATTCCAATTAAAATTTATGAATTACGATTTAAAGTTTTTTTGTGAATATTAGCTTTAGAATTTAATCGGTTTTCGCAAGAACTAAAAAACGTTATCATATGAAACTTGCCTATACTTTATTCGCACTACTAATTATCAGCAACCTTGCAATTTCGCAGAATGTTTCTGTTGTCCAAAATGGAGGAGTTAAAATAGTTAATGTTTATTCTCCGGCAGGATTGAACTCGATTGTTCCGGCATCAGGCTATAATAATAATTCTAAAGTGAATGGTCCTGTAAATCAGGGGGATAATATTTCTTCATTTAACTGGACATTAAAATTCTCCGCCGCAGGGAGAGTGTTTCATGATGTTTCTTTTGTAAATACCCAGGTCGGGTTTATAGCTTCAGAGTTGGGCTATATTTATCGGTCAACCAACGGCGGGGATAACTGGACGCAGGTACTGGGCCTTGGTTTTCCGTATTACTGGTATGGAGTTCACGCCTTATCGGTTGATACAATAGTGATTGCGGGATTCAACGACCAGGACTCTATCAGAAGGGGAGCAATAAGGTGGTCATTTGACGGAGGTTCAACATGGACGAATGATATTGTGCTTACAAGGCCGACTAACGGCGTGGGCTGGCTTTCGAGAGTGCATTTTTATAATCAAAATAACGGAATAGTCTTTAACGAATGGTCAGGAGCATGTTATTATACAACTACCGGCGGAAAAACAACCGGGGCATGGAATTTTGTACAGGTAAATCCTGATCTTGGCTGGTTTGCCGGTAATTATGATTTTCAGCCATCCGGAACAATTTATGGTACTGGAATCCATATAGCCAAGAGCACTGATTTTGGCGTAACGTGGACAAGTGGTTCCTCTGCAGACGGCACTTTTGACGGAGGAATAGATTTTATTGAACCAACAAATCAGTTTGGATGGACAGGCGGCGGCGAGATCAGTCCTTCAGTCATGGGTTGGACGCACGAAACGACCGACGGAGGTAATACCTGGGGACCCAGGCAAATGACGTTCACTTACCCGATCCGTGCAGTGAAGTTTTTTAATGCCAATACCGGGTTTGCCGTCGGCGGCGAAGTGAATTCGGGGGTTGGCGGCATCTACAGCACTTCGAACGGCGGCGCTGCATGGAATCTCGATATAACTACATCTGCTGAAATGTCATCGCTTGATTATAAATCAGTGTCTCCTGATTCAATGGATGTTTGGTGCGTGGGCTCAACCAGCGCGGGCGGATATACAGGGAAGCTATATAAAGCAAGATTACAGAATCTTGTTGGGATACGGCCAATCAGTTCAGGAGTTCCGTCCGGATTCGGGCTGTATCAAAATTATCCGAATCCGTTTAACCCGACGACTAATATCAGGTATGATTTGAAAACAAAGGAATTTGTAACGTTGAAGATATTTGATGTAACGGGTAAAGCTGTTGCAACGTTAGTAAGTCAATCGCAAAACACCGGAACTTATGAAGTTGATTTCGATGCATCACATTTAGCATCTGGTATATATTTTTACAAGTTATCTTTTGACGGGTTCAGCGATGTGAAGAAGATGGCGCTGGTTAAATAATCACCAGTTCCAGAATTTGAG
>CAZMRG010000035.1:16557-25811 GCA_964568655.1 uncultured Ignavibacteriales bacterium
TCACCAGTTCCAGAATTTGAGTTTACTTTTTTTTGCTTCTACGTAAAGGTCGCCGTTTTCTATTTTGGTTTTGTAGGTTTCGAGCTTTGCGCTAAGCTCTGTGCAGTGCGGAGGCACCAGTCCGGTTTCTAAACTGAATTGCCAGCCGTGAATGGGACATGCCACGTACAATCCTTCATCAACATATCCCTCGTACATTACATTTGAGTGGTTATGGGGACACACGTTTGATACAACATATATCTTTCCGTTTACTTTAAACACGGCAACTTCGGCGTCTTCTCCCACATTAAACAGCTTTCCGCGGCGATTATTCGGAATATCGGATTCCCTGCATATTTTAATGAACTCACTGCTCATTATTTTGTCTTTTGCTTAGTTCAGATTTATCCACGGCAACAACTCCTTTTTCACCCATTTCAACTCTGCAAGTTTCGGTGTAGGCGTCATGCTCGAAGAATAATAACCATTTTTCTTTGATAATTTTGGGAAGATATTTCTTCTTTTCGTCAAGCGTTGTCAACGGGAACAGATCATATCCCATTATATAAGCAAGGTTTAGGTGCGTTGTTGTTGGGAATAGATCAGCATTATATAATAGAGTGGTTGAATTATCTTTAATAGTCACAAGTTGCATATGCGGAGTATGGCCGCTTACAATGTTTAAGTCAATAAACTCATCAAACTTCGTATCGCCGTCATATAATTTTAAATGCCCGGCTTCTTTTATGGGATTATAATTCTCCGGAATAAAGCTTGCTTTATCGCGTTCGCTTGGATTTTGTCCCCAATCCCAGTGCTTTCTCTGTAAATGATAAGTCGCGTTTGGAAAGGAAATCCGCGCTCTATATTCGGTATCGAAATCTGTTGAGCCGCCCGCATGATCAAAATGTAAATGAGTAAGAATTACATCGGTAATATCTTCCCGTTTGTATCCGAGAGCTTCCAATTCATGTTCAAGCGTATATTTGGAATGGTCAACGCCGTAAATATCATTTAGTTTTTCAGGTAATTTATATCCCACGCCGTTATCAATTAATATCTTTTTCTTATCAGATACAAGTAAAAGCGAGCGCATGCACATATCAATACGGTTGCGGTCATCCGATGGATTTGTTTTTGACCAAAGAGGCTTAGGCACAACTCCGAACATTGCTCCGCCATCAAGCCTTATCAGGCCTGTTTGAACTGTGTATAATTTATATTCTCCTATTTTCATTTGTGTACCTCTGCGCCTTTGCGAGACAATTTATTCTTTACTGGTTAGATTTTATTTATTTTCAGTTTCAAGTTTTAGCAATCTGTTTGTGTTTTCATTCCATTCATGGTACAGGTTGTTGAGCAGGTTTTTCAGCTCTTTGTATTCATTATTGGTTTTTAAAACTTTTTCTTTATCCTTGTAAAAATTCTCTGATGTCATTAAACTTTCTATTCCGGCCAGTTTCTCTTCATTAAGTTTAATGGCTGATTCTATTTTTACGATCTTATCCCTAATAGGCTTTGAAGTCTTATAAATTTTGTTCCGCGTTTCAGCTTCAATCCTTTTTTTCTCTTTGGACTTTTTCGCTGCCCCATTAGCGTTCGAATTAGACTCGCTGCGATTTTTCAGAGATGTAGAATGACTAACTAATTCTTCTTCTCTTTTTTGCAGGTAATAACTGCAATTACCAAGATAAGTCCTAATATTATGATCTTTAACTTCAATGATCTTACTCACAATGCCGTCAAGAAATTCTCTGTCATGTGAAATAATAAGGATTGTCCCTTCATATCTGGCAAGAGCCCTCATAAGTACTTGTTTTGAATTCATGTCAAGATGATTTGTCGGCTCATCAAGTATAATGAAATTTGATGGCTTAAGCAGCATTCGGGCTAAAGCCAGCCTGGATTTTTCGCCGCCTGAAAGCACCGAAACGTTTTTGAAAACATCATCTCCTTTATAAAGAAAGCTTCCCAATATATTTCTTAATTGCTTCCGCACGTCGCCAACGGCTACTGCATCAAGAGTGCCAAGGACAGTATTTTTCGGGTCAAGCGTATCCGCCTGGTGCTGTGAGTAGTATTCCAGCTCAACCTGGTGCCCCAATTTTCTATGGCCTTTCTGGAAATCCTCGGTTCCTCTGATAATCCGTGCGAGCGTGGATTTACCCGCGCCGTTTTTGCCAACCAGTCCGATCTTTTCTCCGCGTTCAATCTCCAGATCCAAATCGATTAGTACGCGGTTATCTCCATAGTTCTTGCAAATACCTTTTAAGTCCAGTACTTTTATACCGGAATGAGTTGCCGGAGGAAACCTGAAATCAATTGCCGCCTCTTCGTCTTCAATCTCAACAATATCCAGTTTCTCAAGCATTTTTATTCTGCTTTGAACCGCTGTAGCTTTGGTATTCTTATAGCGGAATCTTTCGATAAATCTATTCTGCTGCTTTAAATATTTCTGCTGGTTTTCAAATCTTTTTTCAAGCAGATCTTTTCGAATTTCTTTCTCTTTGACATAGAAAGAATAGTTGCCGGAATAAATCGTTACTTTGCCCGTATAAATTTCAACCGTCTTTGATGTTATGTTGTCAAGAAAAGTCCTATCATGAGAAACGAGAATTATTGCGCCTTCATATGATTTCAGAAAACTCTCAAGCCAAATAAGAGATTCGATGTCCAAATGATTTGTCGGTTCATCAAGCAGCAGGACAGATGGTTCGCTTAATAACAGCTTAGCCAAAGCAATTCTCATTTGCCAGCCGCCGGAAAATTCTTCCGTAGGCCGTTCAAAATCTGAAGAAGTAAACCCAAGCCCTTCCAGAATCTTTTCAATATTAGCTTTAATTTTAAATCCGTCCAGGTCCTCAAATTTGTGTTGAAGTTCGCCCAGGGTTTCTACAAGGTCAAGATATTCCGCCGAAGTTCTGTCGGCAATGCTCTCCAAATCTTTTTGTACTTCATCAATTTCATCTCTTACAGAAGAAATATCAGATAACCCTGTGTAAACTTCTTCATAGAGCGTCTTACCGCTGTATGAAATCCCATCCTGAGGCAGGTAATCAATAGTAGTGTGTTTGGATATTGCAATTTGCCCGGCATCGGGGTCAAGGAGCCCATTGATAATTTTAAGCAAAGTTGATTTGCCTGTGCCGTTAGAGCCTACAAGCCCGATCCTGTCTTTAGGATTGACTATAAATGAAACGTCATCGAAAAGCTTTTTCGAGCCAAATTGTACCGATATGTTAGATACTGAAAGCATGTAACCGCAAATTTAACGTTTTACGGTCAAATTAACAGTTACTTTTGCCTGACCTCAATAGTTCTAGCGATAAATCCAATCTTTTCACTTATCATTGGGAACATTTTTAGCTAATTTTGATATAAATCAGTAATGAATATCTATTAATAACAGAATTTAACTGAACTAAGACATGCTTACCAGAATAATTTTACCGATACTTTTCATTTTTACGCTTCTCAGCGCCTTTCGGGCGGAGGCACAGGATAATCAGGCAGAGGATTATAATTCAAGTTTTACTATATATACCAACAATTTTTATGCATCCGGGCAGGATGTAAGCATCACAATAGATGCTTATAATATCGTAAAAAGACCGGAATTCAAATTTACGGTATACAAAATTAAGGATATTGAAGGATTTTTCTCACGTCAAACTTCCACATATGCGATTGATGTACTGAGCAAAGACAGCACAAATCTTCTTTCAATGTGCGAAGAGGTTGATAACTTTGATAAGACGTTTAAGACTGAGGGATCTGAGAATTACTACTATTCATATGAAACCATAACTTACAAACCTAAGAGTAAAGGCGCTTTTGTAATTCGCTGCTCGTACCACAACAAAGTTGCTTACGGCGGATTTTTTGTTTCCGATATAGGCATGATATCACAGGCGGCTAACAATTCAGTGCTTGCATATACAGTTGACAGGCAAACCGGCGATCCAATAGATGGCGTTGACCTGAATTTCTATATGGGCACAAAAAAAATTGGCGTTGGCAAAACTACAAACGGATTATTCTATAAAGCTGTTGAAGAATCCGACAGGGAATTTGCCGCGGCAAATAATGTAGTCTATCCGTTGGTGATCGGCAGAAAAGGGGACGACATCGCAGTATCTGACCCGTATCTCTATTTCGGGTATGGCGCCAATATGTATTCAGTTTATATTTATACAAACCAACCGGTTTACAGGCCGAAATCAATAGTAGAGTTTAAAGGGACAATCAGAAAATCGGCTCCGGATGGATACCAGAATATTCCATCACGTGAGATCACAGTAAAAATAAAAGATTCAAAAGGCGCTGAGGTCAACAAGCAGGTTTTAAGCACAAACGCAAACGGCAGCTTTAACGGCGAGTTCAATATTGAAGATAATGCGGCATTGGGGATGTACTATATATATGCTGAGCTCGATAAAGACCAGCAATATACAGGAACATTCCAGGTAGAAGAATATAAGAAGCCTGAATATAAGGTTGATGTCACTCTGGATAAGGACCAATATACCGACGGCGATAATATTAAAGGAACTATTAAAGCCGATTATTATTTCGGCAGCGCTGTGCAGGATGCAGAAGTAACTTATAATGTTTATAAAAAGACTTTCTACAAACCATGGTGGTATTTTTCTGAATACAAATGGTGGTATGAGGATTATTATGCGAACCAGACAGATAATCAGAAATACAATAACGCTGATTTCATTTCTACCGGCACAGGTAAGCTTGATAAAGACGGAAGATTTGATTTTGATTACACTATAAAGGAAGATTTTAAATCAAAGTATAACTATTGGGGCTATTATGATTATTATGATAATAACCGCACATATGAATCAGATTACATTTATATAATCCAGGCAAAGGTAGTAGATAAGTCAAGAAGGGAAATACAGGCGACAAAGACAGTGTATGTTACCCGTGCAGACTTTTATTTGGTCTCAAATACAGATAAATATTTATATAAACCTGGTGAAAAAGTGAATTTGGAAGTCCGCGCAGCCGATTTTTCAGATAAGCCGAGAGGCGGGGTTAAATTCGAGGCGACGGTTAATAAAATAACATGGGGGAAATATCCCGATTATAAACAGGAAAAAGGATTTGTAACTACTGTTGAAGGTACTACAATGAGCGATGGGCTTGGCGTGGCTACTTTTGAAGCGAAAGATGAAGGATATTATGATATAGAAGTTAAATCAACAGACGACAGGGGCAAGAAAGTAACAACCGAAACATACGCGTATGTTTCTAATGGCGATATGTGGTGGTGGTATAATCAATCCGGAGCAGTACAGATATTCCCTGACAAGGAATCTTATAAACCGGGCGAGATATGCAAAGCGCTGATTGTTACCACAACCCCCGGTGCAAATGTGCTTATTACAACTCAAAATGACAACATATTATCTTACAGGGTTGAGAAAATTGAGGGGACATCAAAGCTTATCGAGATACCAGTTGAAGAAAACTGTACGCCTAATTTCTATATAAGCGTTTCGTATGTTAGCAACGGGGCATTCTATAATAACAGTAAATCTGTTATGGTAATGCCGGAAAATAAATTTATGAACGTTTCTATCGGCACGGATAAAACCAGTTATAAACCTAAAGAAGAAGGCACGATGACTGTTAGAGTTACCGATAAGAACGGAAATCCTGTTCCAAATTCCGAAGTATCTATTGGCGTAGTTGATGAAAGCATCTATGCGATTCAGCCGGATGCGACAAAAGATATAAGGCAATTCTTCTATTCGCCTAAATGGAATTCAGTTTCGACTCATTACAGCAACGCATACTATTATTATGGATATTCGAGATTAATATCTATATATGAAAGATTTAATGTTAAATCAACCAGCGAAAGCGAGCTTGGAACTATCAAAGGCAGGTTGACGGATAAATCAGGGAATGCTCTGCAATATGCGACTATTGTGATTGATGACGATTATATTGCCTGCACAACTGCTGATGACGGCAGCTTTGAATTTAAGCTTCCATCAGGCGATTATAAATTGAGCGTGATGAAGGGCAAGAAGACCAAAGACAGCGAAAAGGAACTGACAGTAAAGAAAGGGCAGACGATTGAAATAAACATGAGCACCGATAATGACGGCGTGTATTTTGGTAATCCGGAGCAGAGCGAGAACCAGGGAATTATAATGGACGGCAGAAGTAACCATACGGAAGTAGACAGAGAGGAAGCGCCGGTAATGAAAGATGAACTGAAAACTGCCGATGTAAAAGAAAAGAAGCTTAGCAAAGGCGATGATAAGAGTGGCGAAGATTTCAGGAATTTAGGAGGAAAAGATTTTGTAGCGGCTGACCTCAGAAGCGATTTCAGAGACGCAATTTACTGGACGCCTTCGGTTATGACAGATGAAAGCGGCATGGCTGTTGTGAAAGTGAAATTCCCGGATAATCTTACAACATGGCGAATGACATCGCGCGTGATTACGTCTGATACAAAAGTCGGGCAGATGACCAGTACTGTGATGACACGTAAAGACCTTTTAGTAAGGATGGAGACTCCGCGGTTCTTCCAGCAAAATGATGAGGTAACAATTTCGACTATAGTACATAATTATCTGAGCTCGGAAAAGCAGACAAAGGTTAGTCTTAAGGCCGAAAATCTTGATATAGTCGGCGATTCAAAAGAACAAATGATCACTATGGGGAAAAATGAAGAGAAACGCATTGACTGGAGAGTGAAAGTTAATGACCCGAATGGTATGGCAAAATTGACTGCGACCGCGCTGACCGATGAGGAATCAGATGCAGTTGAGCTCAGCGTACCCATTCAGCCGCATGGATTGCAGCTTGCAGATTACCAGGCGATGGATGTTTCAGACGTGAATAAAACGGAAATCAAATATATCACTGTGCCGGAATACACCGATCTGCGCAGCGCAAAGCTTACGCTGAACGTTGATCCCTCGCTGGCGTCAACCATGCTTTCAGCTCTTGATGAGCTTGTAGGGTACCCGTATGGCTGCGTGGAGCAGACTATGAGCAAGTTCCTGCCTACTGTAATAGTAGCGAACACTTATAAAGAACTGAATGCGCCTATCAGCGAAGCAACTCAAAAAGACCTGCCCAAAATGGTTGATGCAGGATATAATAAATTGTACTCAATGCAGCATTATGACGGAGGCTGGGGATGGTGGACCAACGACCAGACACATCCGTTTATGACTTCATATGTTATATATGGCCTGTCATTAGGCGAAGCGGCCGGATATCCTGTGCATAAAGACGTTATGAGCAAGGGCATAGCCTCGCTAAAGAGCCAGTTAAATAATAAAGAGATTGACCCGACAACCAGGGCTTACATGATGTACACGCTTTCATACGTTGATAAGAAAGACACAAAGATATACGAGGAGCAGTTTAAAGAGTTAAGCGACGCAACGCTGAATGATTATGCAATATCTCTGCTTTCTATGGCTGCCAAAAATATTGGTAACGACGCTATGGTGAAGAAATATAACGACTTGCTTATCAGCCACGTACAGAACTTTGGCGAAGGCGCTTCATTCTGGGGCGGGCAGGCATGGCACTATTCATGGCAGGACGATAAAATTCAAACCACTGCTATGGCGGTTAAGGCTTTGATTGCCGACCCGATAAGCTTAAAGGATAATCCTGAATTATTGAATAAAGCTATCCGCTGGCTTATGATACAGCGTCAGGGCGGCGGCTGGTGGAACACTCAATCTACTGCATTTATCATCTACGCTATGGTTGATTATCTTAAAACATCAAAAGAACTTGACCCGGATTATAATGTCAAGATATTTGTCAACAATGAACAATTGCTTGACAAGAATATGACCAAAGCTAATATATTTGATAAAGAAGGCAAGCTTGAGATACCGGGAAATAAACTTAAAGCCGGAGTAAATGAAGTAAGGATAGAAAAGAACGGTCCCGGAAAAGTATATGTGGCTTCAGATCTTAGATATTACACCAACGAAGAGAATATAAAGTCGCGTGAAAACGGGTTCAGGGTTGAGAAAGAATACTTTAAGCTTGAACAATACAAGAGCTATAACAGCGATAAGATAACTTACAGGAAACGCTACTTTGACGGAAAAGTAAATTCAGGCGACGTTATTTTGGTCAAGGTCAGAGTTCAGGCTAAGGAACAGAATAACCAGTATTTCATGCTGGAAGATCCGCTGCCATCGGGAGTAGAAGTTGTTAAAGACGACTGGGCATATACCATAGATGAGGAAAAGGATTACTCAGGATGGGATTACTACTGGTGGCGCTGGTGGTATGCAGATAAAGATATCCGCGATAACCGCGTATCATTCTTTGCAACCTATATGTACGGTGATTCTTATGAGTTCTCGTATATAATCCGCGCACAGATACCGGGCAAGTATAATGTGTTACCGGCGACAGGTATGCTTATGTACTATCCCGATGTACGCGGCTCAAGCGAAGAACTGAAGCTGGAAATAACGGATAAAGAATAAGTAATTTTAGCAGAGATTTGTTCTAAACCTGACAGGTTCAAAAAGCCTGTCAGGTTTTTTATTTAATTGTCATTCCCGCGCAGGCGGGAATCCATTATGATGACAGAAATCAAAGATTTGATTTTTGCTTTTTCAAAAGATTTCCTTGGTTATTATTTAACCCGAATTGCCATGAGCTTTTGCTCGTGGATAAAGATATTTTATTTACTCGGCTTTAGCCGTTAAAGTTTTTGGGCTAAAGCCCAATTATTTTGTTTTCTTTTCCCCGACCTAAAGGTCGGGGCTATTGTTTATAGCGGAGCCAGTTTTTTTTGACCAAAGACGTATGCCAAATTGAAAACTCCTCACACCACGCTTCAAAACTATGTCAGTTTTTTTTGTTTACAGCCCTCCCAGGGAGGGTAAACAAGCAGGGGTTAATTTTATATATGTTATTTTTTGTTTGCCACGACCTTTAGGTCGTGGATAAAGATATTTTATTTACTCGGCTTTAGCCGTTAAAGTTTTGGGCTAAAGCCCAATTATTTTGTTTTCTTTTCCCCGGCCTAAAGGTCGGAGCTATTAAAAATCTTAAAGGAATACGTGGATAAAGTTTAAGATAATTATCAATTCATCCGATGACTCCAGCGTCATCGGATGAATTTTCCTGTATTTATTTATTCTCAGGCTCAAGTCCCTGGTTGCCAGCATCAAGAACAAATTTCCATTTTCCGTCTTTCTGTTTCTTCCAGATAGTGACATAAGTTCCGCCTTCTTTTTTCGGATCGCCTT
>CAZMRG010000036.1:0-25307 GCA_964568655.1 uncultured Ignavibacteriales bacterium
AAGAGTAAACCCGCTTTTAACTCCTGTTGAAACTGGTATGCTTGATGTAAACCCGACTGAAGTCGCGGCTGACCTTCTTCCCGACGATCTTAAAGCGTCGGCTAAATTCTACTCCGACTTTAGAGGAAAACTCAAGGACCCCAACACTCCGTATAACGAGCTGGAAAATATTGCAGTAGATCAGGGAATTCCGCCAATCGGCATTGGCAGCAGGCAGGTAAGCAATGGCAACTGGGCAGCTGTTGGCGACGGATTTTATATGAGGTCTTTCCCCGAGCCATACCAACATGATTACATTGAATTATACAGGCCGCGCGTGATTGATGTTACAAAAGACGATAAGGGCAGAATAACAGCTATGTCTGACGGCGTTTACAAAATGGAAGTTACTTATATGGATGAACCCGGCAGCAATAAGATAAAACTTGAGGACGGCAAGACATACCCGATCTGGCGGTTTAAATCTGTGCGCTTTACAGGCGCAAACCCGGGCGAAGAATATTTGATGGAAAATAACGGTTGGGTGATACCCTCAGCTTACCAGATAAAAAACATTATGAGCGGAGGCGAAGTTTTGTTTAGCCGCGCAGGAGACCCGAAGCTTCAGGATTATAATGACCGCAACCAGCAGCAAAAAGATTTTGGCGATAAAGTAAGAGATTATATTAACGACAAGCTTGGCGATAAGTCATATGGTGATAACAAAGATACCCGCAATTTAGATGATGCAGACCATTTTAAACGCGGAATGGATGCGGCTTTGAGCGACGACCCTGAAAAGAAAATGCAGTGGATAAATAAGAATCTTGATATGACCGTGGATACATGGAACAAGTCGATTGACGCGCTTGGCGGAAATGACGGTTCGCCGAATAATAATCCGAAGAAGTTTGACCCGACCAAACATGTATCAACGCCGGGCAATACCAGCTCGCAAAGACTGGGCAACTCGACAAGAAAATTTTAATTTTTTAATTGCGAGGGAGCTTTAGCGACCGCCTGCCTGCTGCAGGCTAAAATTTTAACACCCCCTCTGTATCTCCCCCTGATAGGGGGAGACGAATTGTTTAATACCAGACCACATTTCCCCCTGACAGGGGGAATACAAGGGGGTGGAGAATCCAAGCGTTTGATTTTCACGCTCCGACTCTAATATATTTGGTAAGAAATGTGTTGTTTTGATTTTGAAGCGTCTAAATAAAAATCCCCTCTTCCGAGGGGATTCACAATTTTTATTCTGTTTTAACTTGTAACCTGTAACTTTTAACCTGCAACTTGAAACTTGTTTTTCTTTTCAAATCTCAAATCTGAAATCTACAATCTCAAATCCCTAGAATCCGATGCTGCCCGGAGGAGGTTCGTTGTTGGTCTCGGAATTTGTTGGCGGCGGCGCCGAGTGCGTTATTCCGCATTTCCGGTTCGCAAATTTCTTTAAGACTAAGTCCTGTATAGCAGGGCATGTTTCATTAGCTATCTGCCCGGTTACCGTGCATACGCTCGCTTCTTCAACGTCGCTTGGCATTTCAAAATATGCCAATGGCATTGTGGTTTTATCGTCGTTGTAAATATATTTCATGAAGCGGCCCCAAATAGGCGCCGCGGCTCTCCCGCCCTGCCCGTACCAGCCGCCGAATTTTATTCGCGCATCGTCAAATCCAACCCAGCACCCTGCAACAAGCTGAGGCGTAAACCCGATGAACCACGCATCGGTAAAATCCTGCGTAGTTCCCGTTTTACCTGCGGCGGGCCTGCTGAAAAATCCGCGTATGCTTGCAGCCGTACCGTAGTTAACAACGTCTTCCATCATATCGCTCATTATGTACGCAGTGCCTTCGCTTATCACTTCGCGGCTTTCCGGCATTGTTTCTTCAATTACGTTTCCGTTCTTATCTTCAATTTTTAATATCGCAGTTGGTTCAACCCAAATTCCTTCATTCGGAAATGTTCCGAACGCCGCCGTCATTTCAAGCGGATTCACTTCGCCAACCCCAAGCGCAAGTGAAAGCACGTTTGGCAGATCGGAAGTTATTCCCATCTTATGTGCAAGCTTTATAACCTGGTCTATTGGAGCAAGTTCCATTGCTGTTCTAACCGCAACAACGTTAATTGAGTTTGTAATACCCTCGCGCATAGAAACCATACCGCCTGTTCCGCCGCCTTTAGGTTCCCAAGTTCTGCCGCCTATTACAACCCTGAGCGGGTCGTTTGAAATATTATATGCAGGCGAGTATCCGTTATCAATTGCAGTAGTATAAACAAAAGGCTTGAACGATGAACCGGGCTGCCTTTTTATCTGCGTTACATGATTCAATCCATACTTAAACGGGTAATTCGGGTTCTGCCCCACCATTGCCTTTATATGGCCGGTCTTTGGATCGATGACGCAGAAGCCAACCTGCACAGCAATAGTTTTTGCTTTAACATCGCTCACAAACTTCTCATCATCTTTCATCTTGTTATAGATCTTCTGCCTTTCGGCATCAGTCTTTGCCTTCTTATACTGGTCGCTTTGCTTTATCGCCTTATCAACGGCATCGTTCAGAATATTTTTATTGTTCTTCCAGTTCCATACTCCGTTAAAAGTCTTCTGAAACTCCTTGAGATGTTCTGTAACGGCCTGAACTGCGTATTTTTGATACAAAGTATTTAGCGATGTTGTTACAACAAGCCCGTCCCTGTAAACATCAAATCCATACTTTTCAGCTTTCTTTTCAAGAAGCTGCCTGACGTACTCAGAAAACTGCGGGGCAATGCCGCTTGATGAATTCCCGGTAATATCGCCTTTGCCTGCCGCCCTTATAGGGTCATTTTTGGCAAGCTCATAAACATCTTTTGTAATATATCCTTCTTCAAGCATGTTATTGAGCACAAGATTGCGCCTCTCTCTGCATGCTTCGGGATGCTCAACAGGATCATAACCGGAAGGATTCTTCAGGATACCGATTAGCATGGCGCATTCATCAACATTAAGCTCAAGCGCGGTTTTATCAAAGTATGTATGCGCCGCAGCTTCAATTCCATATGCGCCTCTTCCAAAATATACCTGGTTAAGATACAGTATCAGGATTTCTTCTTTTGTGTAAGTCTTTTCTATTTGTACAGCTGTAATAGCTTCGCGAAGTTTCCTTGAAAGCGTAACTTCTTTACCAACGGATGTATAAAGATTTCGCGCAAGCTGCTGGGTTATAGTGCTGGCTCCCTCTTTTACCGAGAAGCTCATAAGATTCTTGACTGTGGCTTTTAATATCCTGTCCAGATCGACACCCCAGTGTTTGTAAAATTTCCTGTCCTCCGTCGCTATCAAAGCGTTTATGAGGTCTTTGGGAATTGAGTCAATCGTAACAATGGTTCTGTTCTGGATATAGAATTGGTCGAGAAGCTCGCCGTCTTCTGAATAAATTTTTGTTGCAATATCCGTCTTGGGATTTTCAAGCGCGGAAAGCGATGGTAATCCCTCGAATAAATACGTTCCGAACGCAATTGAACCTACAAGCATCACAAGGAAAATAAGGACAAAAAGCTTTGTCCACCGCGAAGAAGCTTTCTTTTTCTTCTTCATCATATTCCTTCTGAAATCGCGGTTATTGAAGTATTCCTCGCGTTCAGCGGTCGTGTTTTTCTTCTTATTTTTATCTGAACCAAACATTATTATGCAAAAATACTATTTTAATCTTTAATAAAATATTTCAAAACTTATCTATGTCATTCCCGACCTGATCGGGAATCCAGATCAGAATTTCCAATAGAAAAATTCATGATGCTGATGAGAAATCTATTCCTGGCTATATTAATCTAAAAAAGTTATGGGCTTAAGCCCTGATGTTTACCTCACCCCCACGCTCCCTTCAGGAGCGTTTCCCCCTCTCCACATGGAGAGGGGGTTAGGGGGTGAGGTATCAACTCCTTATTCCCACGCTTTCAGCTCAAACTTGCCTTCGCTGTAAACTCCGTATGAAAAATGTTTTATCCAATCGCCCAGCGTTATAAAATATCCGTTCGTGTTATCTTTCCGTTTTACTTCTATGTTCTGCGGCTTATGAAAATGTCCCATAATAATATAATCATAGCCGGTCTCGATTTTTCCGGCGGCAAACTCATACATACCCTGGACGCCGTGGGATTTCTCGGCGGTCTGGTACCTTGATTTCTTTGAAGAACCCTGAGCCAGCCATATGCCTATATCAGGATGTATCAGCGAATACAAAAACTGGTTTACCCTGCTGCGAAGTATCTTCTTAATGATCTTATATCCAATGTCGCCTTTTGAAAGTCCGTCCCCGTGAGTTATCAAAAACTTTTTCCCGTCAAGCTCGGTTGTGTATTGGTCGTAATACAATTTCATTCCAACATCATCGCGAAGATATGTGTTAAGCCAGAAATCATGATTGCCGGAAAAAAAATTTATTTCGATACCCGATGAGGATAATTCGTTAAGCTTAGCCAGCAGCCTGAAATATCCTTTAGGAACCACTTTCCTGTATTCTATCCAGCAGTCGAACAAGTCGCCTACAATGAATAACTTTTCGCAGGAATCTTTTATGCTGTCAAGAAAATTAACTAGCTTCTTCTCTTTGAGCTTTTCTTCCTCAGCTGACTTAAGTCCAAGATGTACGTCTGAAAAAAAATAATACTTTTTCCCGCTCAAGTTTATCAGTAAAATTTAGCAGTCAAGTTTTCTAATCTCATGCGTTTACGCCGGCGCTGTTTGACTGCATCAAAAACGGCAAATTAAGCTTTAAAGTTAATTCATTTTTTGCAGATACGAAATACAAATATCGGAGTTTTAGTGAAAATTGGAAGTTTTTGATGTGGTTTTAGCTTATTTTGATTAACTTTTTAAAGAACTCCGAAGATATGCCGTTATTACAATCTTACTTGCAGATTCTCTAATGGTTCTAACACGCAATTCAATAAAAAGTTGCTTGCCTGGCCTCAGGCAGGGCCATTATAAAAGAAAAGCCTGTCCGCAAAAAGCAGACAGGCATTTTAAAAGTAATTATTCTTCGAGTAATTTATTCTTTTATAGACGCGCCCAGTAAAGTAATTTTTTCCCTGTTAGTCTTGAGCTTCTTAGTTGCGTTTCGCGTATCAACAACTCTCTTCGAAAATGCAACTATCCATTCATAATCATAAGCGGTATGATCGGTTACAATAACCGAAACATCGGCGTCCCTAAGGAGCCTCTCGTTCAAGTCCTGCGAGCGGAAGATCTTATCAGCCAGCCTGATAGTTTTAAAATACGGGTCGGTGAAGTTCAAGTTCTTCACGCCTTCTTTATGGAGAAGCTCTATAAGCTTTATAGCGGGCGAGTTTCTTGCGTCGTCAACATCGCGTTTAAATGTAGCGCCAAGTATGAGCACATTAGCATGATCAAGCTTAATTGGCAGATTTGCAATTTCCTTCAGCACAAGGTCCCTTACATAATACGGCATGTCTTCATTCGAAGCGGCTGCAAGCTCGATAAAATTAGTCTGGAAATCATATTGTTTTGCAAGCCAGTCAAGATAATACGGATCTATCTGTATGCAATGCCCGCCTATTCCCGGTCCCGGATAGAACGGCATGTAGCCAAACGGTTTTGTTGAAGCGGCTTCTATTACTTCCCAAATATTAAGATTACCCATCCTGTCGCATAGCCTTGACATTTCATTCACAAGTGCGATATTTACGCTTCTGAAAATATTTTCAAGCAGCTTTTCCATTTCAGCTACGCGCGGCGAAGAAACCTGGTGAACTTTTGTCGCAACTTCCTGCGTGATGAGCGAAGCTACTTCGGTGCATTTTTTTGAAACGCCGCCAACTACGGTCGGAGTGTTGCCGGTGTTATAGATTTTGTTGCCCGGGTCTATTCTTTCGGGCGAAAATGCGAGGTAATAATCTTTTCCGGCTTTCCATCCCCTTGCTTCAAGCACGGGCTGAACGCAGTTTTCCGTCGTTCCCGGAAAAGTTGTGCTCTTAAGTATAACCAGCGAGTGGCGTTTAATGCGTTTTGCCAGCTCAGTCGCGGCGTTCATGATAAAAGATATATCCGGGGTTTTATTTTCTGTTACTGGCGTAGGCACGCAGATAAATATTACATCAAGCTCGCCCGCCTTGTCATAACTGGAAGTAGCTTTAAAAAATCCGTGATTTATAGCGTAAAGAAAATCTTTATTAACAACATCTTTAATATAGTTTTTCTTCTGCTGGATAAGCTTTATCTTACTCTGGTCGGAATCGATGCCGAGAGTCTGGTAACCTTTCCTTGAAAATTCTATAGCCAAAGGAAGTCCAACATAACCTAATCCTATGACGCCTATCTTAGCTTTTTTCTGTTTAATTTTTTCTTTTAGTAATTCACTCATTGGGGGTTTGGTTTAATTTTTGTCCTTGTGAACTTTATTCCAACATGTACCCTTCTGGTTCAGTTGGGAATCTTACTTAGTACTATTTATAAATACTCTCTGCTTCAGCTTTTCTTTTTTTCCACCATTGGTTATGCGCGCGGTACCAGTCGACTGTTTCTTTAAACTGGGTGTACGGATCGACGCTTGGTTTAAATCCTAACTTTTTAAGCTTATCAATGTTCAGCGCATAACGGAAATCATGGTTCGGACGCGGGTCGGGAATAAAACTTATCCCTTCATTTGCGGCAACACCCATAAGCTCGCACAGCCATTCAGCCGCGTTGCGGTTTGTGATCTCCGGCTGGTGATTTGCAGCTACGTTATATGCATTTCCGCCTTTGCCGTTTATCAAAAGAAACTCAAGGCACTCAGATGTAAGCGGCGCATAGAGCCAATCCCTTACCTGCAAGCCTTCGCCCCACAGCGGTATTTTATCGCCGAGAATCAGATTTGTGATCCAGCGCGGCAATGCTTTTTCAGGATATTGCCACGGGCCAAAATTATTTGTTGGTCTCAGAACAACAACCGGGTGTTTCTTTCCGAATTCGGTCGCAATATCATCAGCCTGCGCTTTTGACTTTGAGTAAGCGGATGTCGCCTGTGAATCGCCGGGAATTTTATCCTCTTCCGAAAAATACCCGTCTAATATTGAACCGTAAACTTCATCAGTCGAAATATGAATGAATTTCTCAACGCCAGCTTTAAACGACTCTTCAAGCATAGTACGCGTGCCTTCAACATTTGTCCTGTAGAACAGATCAGGGTCCGTTTCGCTGCGCGTGTTATGGCTTTCGGCGGCGAAATGAACGACCCAGTCAATATCTTTCAAAGAATTTTTCACCAAATCAGCGTCGCATATATCGCCTACAACCAATTTAACTTTATCGCCAAGCGGTTCAAGATTATCCTTACCGCCGGCATAAGTCAGCTTGTCTATCACAACGGAGTTATAGCCCTTCCCCGCCATATAATAGACAAAGTTAGTGCCGATAAATCCCGCGCCGCCAGTAATTAATATAGTTTTCATCAATATCTTTATAAAACTCTTTTCAAATTCGAAATTCTAATATCGAAAGAGAAGCCTTTAGAATTTCGTTATTTTACCTCTCCCCCGCGCCTTCGGCTTTCCCCCTCTCCACATGGAGAGGGGGTTAGGGGGTGAGGTAACGCTTGTTTAGAATTTAGATATTCGTATTTCGTATTTGTATCTGCTATTCATCCCGGAAAAATAATCCGAAGTTAATACCCAGATTAATTTCAAACCCGTTTGGTTTTATTGTTGCCGGAAAATTTGTCACAACAACGTCGTTATCAACTTTCCAATTTCCCATGGCGGCTATGTTATAACCAGCCTGCAGCCTTAGATAGATAGCTTTCTTCAAAAGTACCCCGATGCCTATTTGCGGCTTAACGGAATAAAATCTCATATGATAATTTCTTGTGATATCTGTTGTGGAAGTATTGTTAGATAGCTGTCCGAATATTGTATTATAATTTCCGTAATCTTTTCCGTACTGGAACAGATCGATTTTCAGAGTGCCGGTTGCAAATAGTGCGCCGATTGTGATATCAAAAACGGGACTTAAACTTTTAACATACTCAAGCGTTAATCCGCCCATCCCAAAATTATATGTTACAGCTTTTGAAAGCGTGTCGTTTACCTGTGCCTCCTGGTGAGAAGAAAATCCAACTCCCATGCCGCCGATACGAAGGAACGCGTTATTTCTTTTGCCCCATTCGATGTCAATAAATCCGTTGCCGCCAAGAGAAAAGAAACCGCTGGTAGATAACTGTGGGAAACCTGAGTTTTTCAGCTCAGTATTGAGGTCGTTGGTATTATTAAAATACCACCCAACTGTGGGTCCGCCGCTGAGAGCAATATTAGGAATGGCAACCTGGGAATAAGCACAATTGCCTGCCAAAATGCCCAGGAAAAACAGGATAAAAGCTATTTTTCTAACCATTTATGAAGTATTGGGAGCGCTAAATTTTGAGCTAAAAAGAAGTACAAACATATTAGGAAGTGTTTTTAAAAACAATTTAAAAATTTGGTCGGTAGAGTGAATAGAGTGTTTAAAGTGAATTGAGTGTGTGGAGTAAGGAATGGGGATTGCAAGTTACAAGTTGCAGGTTACAGGTTACAGGTTGAAAAATGGCGAAAAAAAAATCCTCATAGCTTATAAATTATGAATCCCTTTGACCTATCGCATCCTTAGAAACTTTATCTTACAAACTTTATAAACCTTCTAACTTTATAAACCTTACAAACCTTATGAACCTTTAACTGGTTTTTTTCACGTATTTAAAATAATAGTAAAAATCCGTAAGAGGAATTATCGCCATGAGTATAAGAAAATTACCCGCGTTATTTTTGATTGAATGGTAAATTACAACAAACTTAAACAATGAATATATAATTATGCCGGAGTATACTGCAACTGTTTCTATCGGACCCATCTACACTTTGTTTATCCTTATTTT
This sequence comes from uncultured Ignavibacteriales bacterium, assembly GCA_964568655.1. Lineage (GTDB taxonomy): Bacteria > Bacteroidota > Ignavibacteria > Tepidaquicellales > OLB5 > CAWFKW01. The sequence goes on from CAZMRG010000036.1 coordinate 8,868, forward strand.
TGTCAATATCAATAAATTTCGGATTGCGGATTTTTGATTGCGGATTAATGCATTAAAAGACAAGTAATTTAAAAAGATTCTGAAACTTAGATTGTTAACTGTTAACTGCTAATTGTTACCTGTATTAGAGATCGTATTCAAAGTACGCTATGCTAGACCCCACCCAGGTTTGTTCTTTGTTAAAATCAACGCCCATCATTTTCCCTTTTGAAAGCCGCACTAAATTATTCATCAGGTATGGTTTGCCGTTTTCATGCGCGAAAAGCAAGCGCAGTTCAGCTTTTGCGGGTACATCGGGAGTTTCAATACATGGCTCGTATTTTATTTTCTTTTGCAGAATATAATTTTGTTTATCGCTTATCTTATCCAGCATTTCTTTGTTAACGTCAAACTCAACGCCTTTTCCCGCAAATGAGAACAAAGGCTTTAGAATATAATTTTCCAGATCATCCGGATATTTTTCAAAGTCGCTTAAGAATTTCGTTTCAGGCACATACTTATTCTTCAAATAAGGAAGCGTGAATTTACTTATTCTGAAAAACCAATTCGGATGCGCGATCCATTCAACGTTCAGTTCATCCTGAAACCTGAAATTTAGCTTTAAGTCAGGGCGGCGGTTAAGTTCATCAAATATAACGCGGTTATAGATGCGCTCAATTTTGGTTTTCTTGCCGTCGCGCAGATAAAATAGATCTTTACCTTCTTTGGTAATATCAGTAATGCAAACGGGTTTAACGCCTATCCATTTTTCAGCGCATGCAAAATCAATGCGCGTCTTTTGCCGGTCGGGTTCAATTTCAAGAAGTATTACGTTTTCCGGTTTTGAATTACCAACAATAACTTCCTTTAATTTCTCAACATACGATTCCGGGCTATGGTATTGGAACAAACCGCCGAAGTTTTCAGGGACATCAAAATAATTCCGGTACATCCTGTTCTGAAGAAGTTCAAAGAAGAATAGCGATGAAAATCCCTGCAGTTCTATTAACTGCGGAATAAATTTTCCTTTATCATCTTTGCAAATTGCAAAATCTATTGCAAGCAGCGCCGGATAACCGGGGTCGTTTGGCGACTCGAATCCTTCCGGAATAGCTTTAAGCGAAATCTTTTTATACTCATCCGTAACAAGATATGAAGTTATCGCGCTTACTGCTTTTAAAATTTCTTTTTTAAAATCCTTGGGAATGAAAATTGGCGTTTCCGCAATTCTGAAATCGGCAGGATACTCTACATAAGTATTTATATCATTGACCAGCTTCCGGTACTTTTCTTCCGAAAATTCGGAGTTGTATTTTTTTCTGAGTTCGCTTATCAATTGTCCTTAGATCAGGGAGCTGTTCTGAATGTCCAAACGGGACCGGATGTTGAAGCCCCTTTCAGATCATGCGCTACAATTTTCCAATACATCGTTAGATTATGGTAAACAATTCCATACTGATACGTAAGGGGCAGGTAATCGGCTACTACCCTTGTAGCTGGCGGATTTACTATATCCAGGTAAACGTCGTATTTTACGGTGTCTCCTGCATCAGGATCGGAGCAGGTCCAATTTAATGTGATCAGATTACTTGTGCCTGTGGCATTGTTTGGAGGACTGGGATTGCCTGGCGCAGTGGGCGGGTTATTGCCGGTTCCATTTCCGCCATTGCCTACAATTTTCTGGCCATCGCTGTTATTACAGCCGGAAAAATAAAACAAAATACAAAATAAGATAAGAGCCTTTAACAATAGAGATTTCATAGCAGTAAGTATAAGATTAAATAAGAAATTTCCCCTTGTCCATTACCTGTTCATCGTCAAACCAGATACTGCATTTCACGCTAACACAATCAATGTGCGTTGTAGATTGCCAGTTTGCCCCCGTGTGCTTAGTATACGGATGCCCGAATGCTATATGTATGGTGGGCAATTTTTCGTCCTGCAAAATATGCCCTATTACTTTTTTGCAGGCAATGTTTGTTCCTATAGCGAACTCGCCTACCCTGTTGCTGTTTTCGTCAGTCATGGTGTAAGCTGTAAACTCTTCCAGAAGCTCTTTGTTCTTACACTCCATGCGAGCGATCCTGGAATCTTTGATCACGATCTTTAAAGGAGTGTCTTTCAAATCGCCGTATTTCTCGCAGAGATAATCGCCTACAACGCCGTCTACAACATACGTTCCGTTGCAGCTTTTAGGGGAAGTAAATATTTCCCCGCCCGGCAAATTACCCCACTTTTCCACTGAAATCAATCCACTTGTTTTTAGCCATTTCAGATCCGGAGAAAACTCTGACAGCATATCGGTGCCGCCATCGGAAGTAATTTTAATAAATTTCGCTCTCCTCGCTTTTTTAACCAGCTTTTCGCTGAGCTCATCAACTTTATTAAAATCTGCGCGCATGCCTTCCATCATTATCTGTTTATTTATATTAACCATATGACCATGGCGTAATCCATATTTATCCACAACTTCTGTCATTTCAATTCTTGACTTCAGCTCGCCGGTGTGAGCCGCCGCGCAGAAGATACTTACTTTGGAAGAAGCGAGGCTATCCAGGATAGGCTGCGGCATGTGTGTGATTGGGCGTGCCGAGAAATTTTCGAGCACAAACAAATTATATTTTGAACCGATCTTTTCTATTTCATGCACAAGCGAAGCGGCTATTTCAAGATTCTCGTTATCGGTAATAACTGTAACGGCTTCTTCAGGCTGCAGCCTGAGGCAGGTAAAGACTGCATTGTGCGCGCCTTCCGATAAAGCTTCATCAAATTTAATTCCTGTAACAGACAAATTCATTAATTAAAAAATAAGTTATAAAAATATTATGAGGGGAGCCCTGCATGAGTTTCTTCTATTATATAATCAACAACATTGTTAAGGCCTTCCTGGGTGCCGTCCCAATTTGCAAGCTGTCTATCGGCGCCGGTTCCCATCTGCAGAATTTTAAGAACATAATTCACCTCATCCCTGCTGCCAAGGTCATCGACCACGTCGTTTACAAACGCAAGAAGCTCCATAACCAGGATCTTAAAATCAACTTCTTCCTGTTTGCCGAAATCGATAAGCTTTCCTTCGATACCGTATCTTGCGGCGCGCCATTTGTTTTCGTTGATCAAAGCTCTTCTGTATATTCTGAATCCAAGATTTTGACGCAGCAGCTTATAAAGCTTGTAGACTACAGCCTGCATTAAAGCGGCAAGGCATATAGTTTCGTCAATACGCATAGGAATATCGCAAATTCTGAATTCAAGCGTGTCGAAAAACGGATGAAGCCTTATATCATACCAGATCTTTTTCGCGTTATCAATACAGTTTGTTTTGATAAGAAGATTCACGTAGTTTTCGTATTCGGCTACGCTGTCGTAATAATCAGGTATACCGGTCCTGGGAAACTTATCGAAAACTTTTACGCGGTATGATTTAAAACCTGTGTTTCTGCCGAGCCAAAACGGTGAGTTTGTTGAAAGTGCAAATAAATGTGGCAGAAAATATCTCACAGCGTTCATTATCTGTATACCCACTTCGCGGTTATCTATCCCCACGTGAACATGAAGGCCGAAAATAAGGTTCGCTCTTGCGGCTTCCTGCATTTCTTTAATTATCTCCCTGTATCTTGGATGGTCGGTTATTAAAACCTCGTTCCAGTGCGTAAACGGATGCGTACCCGCCGCGGCAATCCTGAACCCGTTTTCCTTTGCCAAAGCGGCGATATTTCCCCTCAGGTTTGTTACTTCCGCGCGCGCTTCAGTAATATCGGCGCATACTTTTGTGCCGATCTCAACAACCGCCCTGTGCATTTCCGGCTTTATCTGATCCTTTAAGTATTTTCCTGTATCAAATATCTGCTGTATATGCGATACAAGCTTGCGGGTTTCCGGATCGACGATCTGGAATTCCTCTTCAATACCCAATGTAAACATTTTTTCTAGCATCGCTATATAAATACTAATTATTGAAATTCGATTTTAATCGAATCGAAACTTGTCCTCGCGTAGGCGGGGATCCCTTTTTACGGGCTAAAGACCAATCACTAACGCTATTAAAAAATCAAAAAATAATTAAGCAGAAATTACTAATATTGAAATCAAATTACAAATTAAATAGCGTTAAGCTTGTTCAACCCTTCCGGGCCTCCCCGAATCGGAGGAGAACTTGTTTTGCTTTATATTATTTTTTTGTTCGTATTTAGTTTTTACGTTTACCTCTCCCCTATCGCCTTTGGCGATTTCCCCTTCTCCAAATGGAGAGGGGGCCAGGTCAACGACTCAACGAGTCGCAGACTCGTGGAGGGGATGAGGTCAAGCTGCTTTTTTGTTCTTCTTGTCGGTTTTCTTTTCTTTTACAGCCGTAACTGATTTTTTTGTCCGCGTTAACTTAGATTTGGGCTTTTTTTTTACCGAATTATCGTATGAACCTTCTTCCATCGCTTTGTTATTTACAAATGAGTAAACAAAGTCGCCCCATGTAAGATTGTTTCCGCCTTCAACATGATTCTGAGCTCTGCGTATTGCCATGTTCGCAGCCGCCTCGACTATCCATTCAAAATTCGCATCGCCTATCGAGCGGGCGTCTGCATCCGGGGCCGGGTTGCAGAAATCAATCGCATAAGGAACGCCGTCTCTAAGCGCAAGCTCAACGGTATTGAAATCATACCCAAGCGCGCGGTTAATTTTCAGCACTGTATCAACCAGCATTTTATGCTTTGCGGGTTCAATCACTCTCCCATCCCGAATATATCTTTCGTGAAACGGATTCCTTGGCTCGTATGGCATCACCCAAACATCCTGCCTGTCCAGGCAGTAGCACCTGTAATATTCTTCAAACTTTATTTCTTCCTGCAGCATCATAACAAGCTGCCCTGTTTCATTATAAGCTTTAAAGAATTCATCTAAGTCGGTCACTTTGTAAACGCTTTTCCATCCGCCTCCGGAGTGCGGTTTAAAATATGCGGGGAAACCAATGTATTCAAATATGCCCTCCCAGTCCAATGGATACGCCAGGTTGCGGAACGAGTTATCCGATGTATCGGGCGGTAATTGATTTGAAGGAAGAAGAACCGTTTTCGGAACCGGAACTCCGACCTTGGTCATTAACGCATTGTTAAAAAACTTTTCATCAGCGCTCCACCAAAATGGATTATTGATAACGGCTGCCCCGCTAACTGCGGCATTTTTCAAAAACGCACGGTAGAACGGAACATCCTGCGAGATCCTGTCTATAATAACATCATAACGGTTGAGCTCGCCCTGCACAACTTTATTTATCAGGACCGCTTCAGCCGCGAAGTCCTCACCGGATTCGACAGCCTTACGGTTAACTCTGTCAATGAATGCCTGCGGGAAAGTGTTCTCCTGACCGAATAATATACCAATTCTTTTCATACTAAATAATTTGCTCCTTTGGTTGCTATAAATTAATAAAACTTTACGATTTTAGCCTAAAATACCGGATTTTCTTGGGTTTTCTGTTGCAGTAAAACAAATTTACGGAAATTTATGGTAAGTTGAAATAGACGTGAGAATTGAGAATTGAGATTTGTAGATCGGGTAAAGACCTGCCACAAAGTCACAAAATCACACAAAGATGGAGCCGGGAAAAAACAACATCTACTCTGAACTGGAAATAACCGGTCTCCCCCTCTCCCTTTGGGAGAAGGGGAAGCCCACCTAAGGCGGGCGGGGGTGAGGCAATAACAAAAAAGCCCCAAGCCAGAGCTTGGGACTTAGAAATAAATTTACTTGCTCCCCCTCTTCCTCTGGGAGAGGGGGCTGGGGGGTGAGGCTATCTCTTTACTTCACCAATATCATCTTCTTTGTCGAAACAAAATCTCCGGCGGTTAGTTTATAAAAATATATTCCGCTTGAGATTCCCGATGCGTCAAAACTTAGTTCATAGCTGCCTGCATTCATGTTACGGTTTACCAATTCACGAACTTGTTTGCCGTTAACATCAAATACAACTATTCTAACAGGCACATTCCCTTTTTGAGGAACATCAAACTTAATTTTAGTTTCAGGATTAAACGGATTAGGATAATTCTGATACAAGTTAAATGATTTCGGAACAGAAGTTCCAATCGGCGTTATTGCCACAGGATTCTGCACCAGCGAGCGTTCGTAAACTCCATGCCCGTGTGTGGTAGCTCTTATATGGCGGTTGGGATTCACTATTGTGAGATCAAATACCAGCGCGTATGGCATCCCGCCATTATATGAATACCATGTAACGCCGTTGTTTGTTGAAAAATAAACTCCAAGATCGTTGCCAACGTAAATATTCTGAGTATATAAAGGATCGATAACTATACTTTCATGAGGAACGTCGGGCAAATTACCTGTGATATTTTGCCAGGCGCCGCCACCATTCGAGCTTCTGAACACATGCGGATTCCCGAATCCCGAAAATGTTACATACACGTCCATAGAATTATTCGGGTTAACATGAATATCCGTAGGATAAGCGTTTGGCAAGCCGCTGCCAACATTGTTCCATGTTGTACCGTTAGTGGTTTTCCATATTGTAGCGTTTGCCCCGCCGCTCACTGGTATTGTTCCACAATAAACAGTATCGGTAAAAGTCGCCGAACCGTCAATTGTCAAAACCTTTGCTCCGCTAAAGCTGCCGTATGGTCCCGCCCATGAGCTGCCTCCGTTTGCAGAGCGGTAGATAGCGGTATTGCCGGCATAAATAATGCTGGGGTTTGAGCGGCAGCAAATATATGGAGCTACAAAACAACAGGATGATTCAGAACCCGTGCCGGGAGGCGCTATATCAGACCACGAAACTCCTCCATTGTTTGAACGACTGATATCGCCGTATGAATATTCTGTATACACTATTGAAGGCGAAGTTTGGTTTACAGCGCACCAGAAACCATCACCCTGAAAAGTTTTATACCATGCCGTAGTTCCCTGGTAAAATGCCGCGCGATTATCCTGAAGCCCACCGATTGCGTAGTTAGTATCGGTCGGAGAATTTCCGAATCCGTTATAAAACTGAGTTGTTACATAACCGCCGTTGCATGAATAATATGTTGTTCCAAAATCGTTTGATCTATATAAGCCGCCATCAGTAATTGAATAAAACTTATTCGGGTCCCGTGGATTAACAGCAAAGAAATGCTGGTCTGCATGCGAGAAATTGCTGCTGGAACTCTCCGGCTGGCCGGGAGGCGTAGCCCCCGTATTCCAACCTTGCCAATCCGACATCTTAGTAGGAAGCGTAGCCCCACCGTTTGTTGACCTATAAACATCCAGATTACCTATTAAAAATGAATTGGGGTCACCCGGTTTTACAATGAAAGCATTGTTATACCAACCCTGGTTTGTCATCAATGACGTATAATTGACCTTTTGCGTCCATGTAGCGCCGCCATCTGTGCTTGCCCATAAGCCAAGATAAGAGGTTCCCTGATTTGGATCATTTCCGATACTTGCAAAAATTGTACCAGGCGTACCGGGAACCAAATCGAGTGATGCTTTGCCTGACCAGCTTGCAGGCAGCCCGCCAGCGAGTTTTGTCCATGTACCGCCGCTGTTTGATGTTTTATATATTCCAACATTTGCATTCGGAACATCAATGCTCAGATCGCCAATAGAAATATATATTGTCGCTGTATCAGCCGGATTAATTTTCAGATCCATTACCATCAAATAATTTAATACCTGCGTCCATGTACCGCCTGCATTATTTGATTTATATACTCCTTCGCTTGATGCCGCATATAGCACATTGTGATTTTTCGGATTCATAACAACGCGCCACACGCCGCGCTCGTTATTATATGACCAGTCCAGAGATTTTGTCCATGTAGCTCCTGCATCGGTAGTTTTTAAAATACCGATACCGTACATGCCTCTTGTCACACGGATATCCAAACCGTTTTTGGAATATTGGTATCCATAGTTCTCTCCGGTTGCCAGATACATAATATTAGGATTCGCAGAATCTATTGCAATATAACTTGCAGCTAAACTGGGATAGCCTGTTTCAACATAAGTCCACGCATTAGCGCCAATGCCGCCTGTGGTTGATTTCCACAGACCGCCGGATGCGGAACCCATGAATAACATGGATGTATCAGCCGGATTGATAGCTATGCAAAGACTCCTCCCTCCAATATTATTCGGGCCTATTGAGGTCCACTGTGTCGGTGAATCGCCGTTATCAAATTCCTTAATAGAACTCTTGCTGTACTCAAAAGCTTTAAAAAACTTATCCGAAGGAATTTCCTTATTCGGGAAAGCTCTCATTTCATTCTCAAATTGGAAATAATCCGCGGCTCCGCCGGATTCTTTTTCCTCATTAATATCTTTATTATCTGAAAGATCGGTCACATTAGATTTGTTGTGCTGGGTAAAGAGAAACGTAAGTAAAGCTACCGCAGCTATAACCGAAAACAATTTGAAAATCTTCTTCATTTTAGTAATTATTAATTATAATTCGGGATATATTAATCTATAATGTTTCTTTATTCAATGAGAAATTGAAGTGAAAAGCTAACCGTATAGGTTAGAAATCAAAAAGGCTATTCCTAAGCGGAATAGCCTTTTTTAAAGCACAGCGCGGGCTCAGCCGGCTAAACTATAATAAACCTGATTATGCCGCTTCTTTTTCCGTCATGAATACGTAATCAAGCCAGAACTTTGTTATCTTTTCAAGAACGCTGTTGTTCTTCAGTCTAGTTGCAAGATTATTGAAATCAACATTATCCATTTGCTGGTCCTGGTTGAAGCAGGTAAATACAAATTTTTCTTCGCCTGTTTCAGGGTCAACATGGCGCTGCAAACACTGCGCGCATACTTCTTTCATCATACACTGCATTGGCGAGTTTATACTTGCAAGCGCGGTATGGGAAGGATTTATATAATCTTTCAGCGTTGTAAACCTCGCTATCTTCAAAGCGTTCATCATCCTATCGCTGCCGATAGCGATTATCCTGTTTATATGCTTCAGATCAAACATTGGTTTTTCAGCGACTTTATTCGGCTCAAGCTCGCCTTTTGAATAGGCAATTATAGCCTGCACTATATTGGCCGTTATTGCTCTATCCTGCGGGCGCCTTGGTTTTATTGTATCGCCAAAATCATTTGACCATATAACCTGGTCTGTAGCTTCTTCAACTTCATCTTGTTTGAACAAGTCGGAAGAATTTCTGTAACCGGCGAAATATACAACCCTGTTTCCGTTGTTCTTCAGAGCCTTCGCGACAGAGAACAAAACGGCGTTGCCAAGTCCGCCGCCGGCAAGCAATACTAATTCTCCATGCGGAATTTCCGTTGGCGAGCCTGTGGGACCCATAACAACAACGCGTTCGCCTTTCTTAAGCGAGCGGCAGAGCCTTGAGCTTCCCCACATTTCGAGGATGATCATGCTCAGCAAACCCTTTTCTACATCTACCCATGCGCCTGTTAACGCAAGCCCCTCCATCATCAGGGTTGTGTCTGATGATTTTTCGCTGAACACTTCATAGTTCTGCAGCCTGTAGAACTGGCCGGGCTTGAATTTTCTGGACTGAAGGGGAGCTTTTACTATTACTTCTATAATAGTGGGAGTCAGCGATCTTACCTCTTCTATTTCCGCAATGATCTCTTCTTCAAGATTTGCCAGGAAATCTTTGTACTGCTCTTCTCTTTCCGGAACGAATTTTCCGTCAATTTCATTCTTGAATATTTTTACAACTTCCTTGAAACCGTCTTTAGCAGACGCCATAGCTTTCACAACGTTGCCTGCATATTTGGGATGGTTATCGCCGTATACAGTAATGTATTTCCCGTTTTCGTTGTATGAAGTGAAAAATCCGACTTCGTTCTTTTCAGTCTTAACAAACTCATCTTTATCATTGATCTTATAATTCTGGAAGAACTGTTTCCTTTCGTCAAGTTCAAATGTTCCGGGATGTTCTTTCTCGTAAATAACATTTGGCGATGTTCCGGCAGCTACAATAACCGTTTTAGCCGGGAGCGTTATTTTCTCGCCCGAGTCGATCCACTCGCCTTCAGATGTTTTTTCCTGCTTTGAAAATATCATCTCCTTCACGCCGCCGTGTTCATCTGCAATAGCTTCTTCGGGATTAAGCTTTTCCCAATAGTATATGCCCTCTTCGAGCGATTTAATAACTTCTTCGTGGTTTAACCTGTAAGCCGGCGATTCGGTAATTGATTTCCTGTAAGCCAGCGTAACGCCGCCCCATTTCCTAACAAGGGGGACAAAATTTGGTTTCTCGCCTGCATCTGCGGCGCGCCTTCTTTCGGCTCTTACTTCTTTGCCATGTTCAATAAACTTCTTCACAATTCTTTTTTCATCATCATCATACATCGCCATCACTGTATCGCCGCCAAATTTGTGAATTGAAATTTCATACCGGTGCAGGAATTTTTCAACCTGTATCGGGTAATACGCAAATGCTTCCGTTGTGGTATCTATTGCGGTCAGACCTCCCCCAATAACTATGGCAGGTAGCTGAAGCATCAAGTTTGCAAGCGAATCTCTTTTAGCCGCGCCTGTTAATTGCAGCGCCATAAGAAAATCAGACGCCTTGCGGATCCCGCGGATAAGATTATTTTTCATTTTAACAATTGTCGGCCTGCCTGCGCCTGTAGCAATAGCTATATGGTCGAAACCAAGTTTCCACACATCTTCTATTTCTACCGTCCCGCCGAACCTTACCCCGTCATAAATCTTGAAATATTTCCTTCGCGCCAAAGTCATATAAACCACTTTCAGGAAATTTTTATCCCAGCGGACAGTAATGCCGTATTCAGATACGCCGCCAAAACCAAGGAACATTCTCTCGTCAAGCTCGTCTTTTATATCATTAAAATTCTTAACCGGCTTGGGATAAGTATAATTCCCGTTTTTATCTCTGCCGCCAGTCAGATCGGCGTGAACAGGCTCAATCTTCAGCCCGTCAACTCCTGCAACCGAGAAACCTTCGTTCAGCAGGTAGTTTGCCAGCGTGTAACCGGCGGGTCCCATACCAACAACCATAACTTTCTTGCCGTTATATGGCGCCTGGTATGGCCTCGCTATGTTCAGCGGGTTCCATCTTGTAAGCAGAGAATAAATTTCAAATCCGTACGGAAGATCGATTATATCTGTCAGAACTTTAGTCTCGATTTGGGGAATATTCACAGGTTCCTGTTTCTGGTAAATACACGCCTTCATACAATCATTGCAGATCCGGTGGCCCGTGCCCGGGCACATCGGGTTATCTATCATTATCATTGCCAGCGCGGCAACCGACCTTCCTTCGTATTTCAGGTAATGCATCTCTGAAATTTTTTCATCAAGCGGGCAGCCTTTCAGCGTTATTCCTAATAAATTGCGCTTATACGTTCCGTCTTTTTCTTTTAAGCCTTTTGTGCAGGAGTCTTTATTTCTTTCATGACAGAAAACGCAGTATTCAACTTCACCCATAACCTGGCGGTTGTTGTATCTCATGTCTGTAAGCTTAAAACCGTCTCTTCTTCTCAGCGTCTCATCGCTGCCCCATATCCTCTCCGGCATATTCGGATCGACGACTTTATTATGAACAAGGTCGTTGTAATCCATATCCAGGGGGATCTTATACATTACCCACTGGCGGATCTTATGTTTTTCGTCTTCGTTATAATATCTTGTAAAGCACCATTTCTGAAGCAGCTCAATAACTTCTTTGATCGCTTCGTAAGTATATTTATCTTCATCCGAAACGACTGAGTTTTTATACTCTTTCAGCTGAAGCTCGCCGAGTATCTTCCTGCCGGCTTCATTTTCTTTAAGCGAATTGTAAACTCTTTCCGCGCCTTTTTGTATATGCCCCGGAAGAACAAAGTTGGGAGGCATAACCTCAAGGTAATTTTTGTAATTATGTTCATACTCCATGAACTCGCGTATCATATTTGAGGTTGAGTTCTCTTCATCTCCGGTCCAGTCAAAATCAGCAAAGAGCAGATTTTTAATTGTGTCAACATCTTTATTAAGTGAATTATAGTATGTTGGCGGCAGTTCAGACTCTTTATATTTCTTGAATACCCTTCTCTGTATAAAATCGCTTTTTACTTTTAGTATCGCGCGGTCGTTTTCAACAGCCTTTTTTATCTGGTCTATTTCCTTTTCAAGTCCGAAGAAATCAGTGAGGAAGCTCTCAAGGTACCTTGCCGCTTCAATAAGAATTTTTGAAGTTTCAATTTCGCTGTATCCTTTGCCCTCAGTATCGCGGAACTTTGCAAACCGTTCATAGACTGCCGGGTCGGTTTTACCGAAGTAATCATAAAAGATATCGGCAAGTTCTTTCAGCTTTGGAGATTCAAACAGGTCTTCAAACCTGAAACCATATTTCAAACTCAGATCGTCATTCTTATTTTCGGCGGCAACCGTCGCGGGTTTTGTATCTGTCATAACAAAAATTACTCCTCAAATAGATTATTGTTGTTCAAATTCCTTTGGAACAAATTTCCTTTAAGTATTCCCAGGTATAGATACCTGAATTGTGTCCGTCTTTCCAAAAAAGCTGCAGCGCGTAATTGCCGACGGTCTGCACATTTTCAAGAATGTAACCATCAGCTTCAACCGGTTTGTTGTTAACCGGCGCATATTCATGCAGCAAAACTTTCTCGCCTTTGCATGCGGCGCATGGGCAATTATTCCGCAGCTCGGCGGAAGATACTGTTGCTTCGAAACCATCGTTGAATTTTAAATGGTAGGCAGCGTATCCATCGGAAATCTCGGCGCTCTTTTTAAACCGGACAAGTAACATTTTTCTTCGGTGGAGCGCTCTTTCAGCAAACAGAGCTTTTAGCGCCCCTGATAATTCAATCCAAAATTGGCTGTAAAATTAACGATTTTATTGGGAAATATCACTACAAAAATTCTTGCTAACTAACCTTCGTTTGGCAAAATTTTACTTGAAATTAAATCCTGTAAATCCGAAAATAATAATGGTTTACAGAACTATAGGTTTGATATTGTGTGTTTCTCAGCTTATTTTCTCTTCAAATCCGAAATCTCAAATCTGAATTCTCAAATCTGCTTAACTCATATTAAGCATTCTTTGTATCGGAACCAACGCTTTTATTCTGATATCTTCATCCAATATCAATTCAGGTTTTCCTTCAAGCATGCATAAATACAACTTTTCCATTGTATTGAGCTTCATATACGGACATTCATTGCATGCGCAATTTGCATCCGGCGGCGCAGGAATAAAATTTTTTCCCGGCGACTTTTTCTTCATCTGGTGAATTATGCCTTCTTCGGTCGCAACAATAAATTCGTTCGAATCAGATTCATTAGTGAATTTTAACAGCGCGCTTGTTGAACCGATGAAATCTGCTTTGCTCAAAATCACCTCTTCGCATTCCGGATGCGCTATCAGCAAAGCATTTGGATGTTCCATCTTAAGCTTAATTATTTTCCGGTCGCTGAATGTTTCATGAACTATACAGCTTCCGTCCCAAAGCAGCATATCCCTTCCCGTTTTCTTAATTATGTATTTACCAAGATTTTTATCGGGCGCGAAAATTATTTTCTGTTCTTTCGGGATCTGTTCAACAATCTTCATGGCATTAGACGACGTACAAATAATATCGCTGAGCGCTTTTACCGCAGCTGAGCAATTTATATAACTTATAACAATATGGTCAGGGTGCAGCTCGCGGAATTGTTTAAACAATGGAGCAGGGCAGCCTTCTGCCAGCGAGCAACCAGCATTTAAGTCAGGAACGAGCACTTTCTTTGTAGGATTTAATATCTTCGCCGTTTCCGCCATAAAGTGTACGCCTGCAAAAACAATTACATCAGCATCGGTAGATGCAGCTTTGCGTGAGAGCTCAAGCGAGTCGCCGATAAAATCTGCCAGGTCCTGAATTTCAGATTCCTGGTAATAGTGTGCCAGTATTACCGCGTTAAGTTTTTTCTTTAAAGCAAGAATCTCTTCTTCCAGATTTAAAGATAAATTTATTTTTACTGTATTTAATTCTTTTGTCTCAGTCATTTTAAAATTTATTTCTCCTCACCCCCCAACCCCCTCTCCTCTTAGGAGAGGGGGAGCCGTCAGGCGGGGGTGAGGTTATTCACCATTCTAATATTTTCTCACTTTTGGGTCAATCTTATCAGACCATGCGTGTATTCCGCCAACTAAATTCTTAACTTTTTTGAATCCTGCTTTATCCCTCAAATACTCAACTGCATGCCCGCTTCTATGGCCGGTGCGGCAATAAACAATTAGCTCCTCATCTTTACTGCATGGGATCTCATCAATTTTTTCAACAAGCGAGTTAATAGAAATTAACGTTCCGCCAATTGAAGCAATTTCAGTTTCATAAACTTCCCGCACGTCAAGTAAAGTGAATTTCTCGCCTTTGTCGATCTTTTCTTTCAGTTCTTCAACTGTGATTTCCCAATTTGAGTTTTCTGCCATCTTGTTATTTATTTTTTGGTTGCAAAATTCTTCATAATCTATCAGTTCGGTTATTGAAGGATTTGAGCCGCAAACTGGACAATCAGGATTTTTTTTATATTTAAGCTCTTTGAACTTCATAGCAAGAGAATCTAACATCAATAGCCTGCCGGTTAATAACTCGCCTTTGCCAAGCAAATACTTTATTACTTCATTCGCTTGTATGGAACCTATGATACCCGGCAGAACGCCAAGCACTCCGCCCTCTGCGCATGATGGAACATCTCCCGGCGCTGGCGGTTCAGGATACAGGCAGCGGTAACACGGGCCGTTTGCAGAATCAAATACAGATACCTGCCCTTCAAATCTTAGTATGCTGCCATATACAACCGGCTTGTGAAGAAACACACATGCGTCATTTACAAGATACCTGGTTGCAAAATTATCTGTTCCGTCTGCAACAATGTCATATTCTTTCAAAATTTCAAGAGCATTCCCGCTAGTCAGTTTTGCGTCATATGTAATTAATTCAACATTTGGATTCAAAGCCTCAAGCTTTTGTTTTGCGGTACCCGCTTTAGGCATTCCAACATCTTCCCCAGTATACAATACTTGTCTCTGTAGATTTGAAAAGCTTACCTCATCAAAATCTACTATGCCAATTGTTCCAATGCCTGCGGCTGTAAGATAGAGGCATAGCGGAGAGCCTAGTCCACCGGCGCCGATTATCAATACCTTCGACGCTTTAAGCTTCTTCTGCCCTTCAATTCCAACTTCCGGAATGACGATATGCCTACTGTAACGTTCGAGCTCCGCAGACGTCAATTCCGTTTCTTTTGATATTTGAATCGCTTCTTTCGACATAAGCCCTAAAATTAGTCAAAAAGTAATTCGTGAAAAAGTCACATAAAATTATCGTTTTTGACGTTTATACGAATTTTTGAGTATAGATAAGTAACATAAAAATCGGTAACTTCGCCAGATGAAAACCATAGATAAAGAATCAATTATATCATTTTTAAAGACTAATAAAGAGTTTTTGAAGGAAAACTTCGGAGTTATTAGTATTGGTTTGATAGGTTCTTATGCCAGGAACGAGCAAAATCAAAAAAGCGATATTGATTTTTTAGTCGAGCTGACCGAACCCCGATTTGATTATCTTGCAGGTCTTATGATTTATCTGGAAGAAAATTTTGGGAAAAAAGTAGATATCGTTACAAAACATAAATATTTGAAAGAAAGATTTGTTAGAAGAGTGGAAAAAGAAATAATATATGCATGATGAATTAGGGTTTTTTTGAAACCACTGTTACCTCACCCCGTCACTTCGTGACACCCCTCTCCATATGGAGAGGGGGAAGTCCCGATTTATCGGGACTGGGGTGAGGTAAAACGCAAAATCGAAAATCTTCTTTGAGCCATGTAAATAACCATACCAAAAAATTTTAAAAGAAAACTAATCACAAAGTATGTCAGTTGACAAAAATACCGCAAACGGCAAGCCAAATCCGTTATTAAACAAAAGCAAATCAAAAAAAGAGTGGCTTGAAACCGCTGAAAATATGAAAACCACCGGCATGAAATTCACCTCGCTGAGCGGCGAGAATGTCGAAATGGTATACACTCCGGAAGATGTTGAAAATATTGACTACGGTAAAGAGATAGGGTTCCCCGGCGAATTCCCGTTCACAAGAGGCATTCACCATAACCTGTACAGGGGAAAACTATGGACAATGCGCCAGTTTGCGGGATTCGGCTCTCCTGAAGACACAAACGAGCGATTCAAGTACCTGCTTGAGCACGGACAAACCGGACTCTCAACCGCTTTTGACCTGCCTACTTTGATGGGCTGGGATTCGGATGCTGAGCTTTCTGAAGGCGAAGTTGGAATTTGCGGCGTTGCGATATCTTCAATTGAAGATATGAAAGTTTTATTTGACGGCATCCCGCTTGATAAAGTATCGGTGTCAATGACCATTAACTCGCCTGCCGCAATAATCTTCGCATTTTATTTAGCTGTCGCTGAATTGCAGGGCGTTCCATTCGACAAGTTAAGAGGCACGCTGCAGAATGACATATT
>CAZMRG010000037.1:0-4809 GCA_964568655.1 uncultured Ignavibacteriales bacterium
GTAATGAGTTTTTGCGGGCTCATAGCCTTTACCTTTTTCGGTAATTACATGCAGTAGCAACGGGCCGTTAAATTCTCTAAGCTCTTCAAGTATCTTAACAAGATTAACAATATTATGTCCGTTCACAGGCCCAAAGTATCTGAATCCCAGCGCTTCGAACAGCATTCCGGGGGTCATTACTCCTTTAAAACCGCTTTCCAGCCTGGATGCAATGTGCCGTATCCTATCGCCTACGCGTTTGTCAAACTTCTTTGTCGCATCCCAAACATAATTTCTGAATTTGTTATATGACTGGTTTGCCTGGAATTCATTAAAGTAATTATGCAGCGACCAGACATTTGGGGCAATTGACATTTTGTTATCGTTCAGGATAACAATAATGTTCTTCTTAAGCAGCCCGATGTTATTCATGGCTTCATAAGCCATGCCGCCGGTCATTGAGCCATCTCCGATAATTCCAACAACCTTAAAATTCTTTTTCTGGAAGTCGCGGGCTGTAGCTACGCCCAGCGCCGCTGAAAGCGACGTGCTTGCATGTCCTGCGCCAAATACATCATACTCGCTTTCGGCTCTTTTCAAAAACCCGCT
This sequence comes from uncultured Ignavibacteriales bacterium, assembly GCA_964568655.1. GTDB lineage: Bacteria > Bacteroidota > Ignavibacteria > Tepidaquicellales > OLB5 > CAWFKW01. Next base: position 589 of record CAZMRG010000037.1, read on the forward strand.
GATCCCGCCTTTTTGACGTATTGTTTTCAGGAGGTCTTTTCTACCTGTCACAATTTTATGAATATACCCCTGGTGCCCAACGTCCCATATAAGTTTGTCGGTTGGAGTATCGAAAACATAATGCAATGCAACCGTAAGCTCGGCAACGCCTAAAGACGCGCCTAAATGCCCGCCGACTTTTGATATTGTATCTATCAAAAAATCCCTGATCTCATTAACCAGAACTTTAAGTTCAGTTAAATTAAGTTTCTTAAGATCAGCCGGTGAATCAATGCCGTCCAGGTATTTATATTTAGTTTCTGTTTGCATTACTTATATTCTTTGATTTCGATATCGCCTTTTAATGACTTATTTATCTCTTTTATACGTAACTCCGCATTTCCAAGTTTGTCGTAACAAACCTTTGTTAAGGTCATGCCCTCTTCATAAAGTTTTATTGTCTCATCCAAAGTGCAATCTTCGCTTTCAAGAAGTTCAAGTATCTTTTCAAGCCTTATAAATGAATCTTCGAATGATATTTCCGTCTTCTTCTGCTTCTGCGACATTACGATTATTTTAAGATCCTGGCTTGTTTCTTACTATCATAAAACTCGATTTCAACGTCATCATTCTTACTCAGCTCATTAGCGCGGATCACGATCTTTCCCCTATCAAACAATCCCTGCTGGTCGCCGCCTTTATGAATTACAGCATACCCTTTCTTCAAATTATTGGTTGGATTGATATGATGCAGCGTTGAGCTAATATACTTAATTTGATTTTTATAAAATGATACTTTATTCTCTGTCAGATTTACAACTTGTTTTGACATTTCGTCAAGACGCAGGTAGAAATTACTAATTAGGTCCTTTGGTCTGTTAAAATAATAATTGCTTCGTACCTCTTTTATCGAATTTCTTACAGATTCAAGCTTGTTTTGTACAAAACTTCTATAAAAATACGAAAATTTGTCAAGATTTTCAATTAACTCTTTCATATCCGGAGTAACAAGCTCAGCGGCCGCAGATGGAGTTGGAGCCCTTAGATCAGCAACAAAATCACAGATTGTATAGTCGACTTCATGCCCGATGGCGCTCACAATGGGTATTTTACAGGCATAGATGGCCCTGGCGAGCTTCTCGTCATTGAACGGCCATATGTCCTCAAGCGAGCCCCCGCCACGCGCTATAATCACCATATCCATTTTGGGAAAATCCTTTTTGCCCGAATGTTTCTCGATATCTTTGAGAGCTGAGATCACCGATTCAGCCGAAGCGATCCCCTGCATTGTAGCAGGATACAGAAATATATTCAGTAAAGGATATCTTCGTTTTACTATCTTAATAAAATCCTGCAGCACAGCGCCAGTTCGTGATGTTATCATTGCGACATTTTCGGGAAATTCGGGAAGCGGTTTTTTTATTGTCTCATCAAACAACCCTTCTTCAAAAAGTTTCTGTTTAAGTTTATCGAATCTTAGCTGAAGCTCGCCAATGCCCTGCGGCTTTATCTCCCATACATCAACCTGATAAGAACCGCGCGCGCCAAAGACAGAAATCCTTCCTTTTATCACTACCTGCATCCCGTCTTCGGGCGTGAACAAAAGCGTTTCACTTCGCGAACGCCACATAACGCATTGGATCTGTGAACCCTCATCTTTCAGTGTAAAATAATAATGTCCTGATTGTGTATGAATTTTGAAATTCGAGATCTCGCCGATCAAATTCACAAAACGGAAATTCTCTTCCAGCAAAATTTTGATCTGTGCGTTAAGCTCTGTAACAGTTAATATTTTAGCAAGCGGTTCCATCTATTTAATAATTGTGACTATTACGTTTTCTACCGACCAGCCGCCTTTTATCGATAATGTTTGCGGATAAAATGTAAACGGGTCAGAGCCCTCAAAAGGGAACGGGTTTCCGTAATTATATGTGCCCGCGCCTTTTGAATCGACAAACGCGAATAAAGTATAATCAGCTTCAAGTATCCTGCTGAATGAAAAAACCGAATCTGCGCAATCAAATGAATATTTTATTGCAGGCGTCAGGTCTTTTGAAGTAAGAAATATTTTTATAGCCGGAATTTCGTTCGATACTTCTGTTGAATCGTACGAAAATTCGCGTACGCTTCCCTTAAGATTCCCGTATGAATTGTTCGAAACAACGCGGAATTTGAGGTTAAAGTTATATAAAGTGTCTTTATCCGTATTCAGGCTGAATGATATTGTATATCCTCTTGCGAAAGCGAACTTATTGGCCGCAAATACCTCAACCAGTGAATCATTTCTCCAGTTAAACACCATTTTCTCCGGGATATTATTTTCGTCTCTCACCTGCATTGAATTCACAAAAGTTTCGCGTCCCGGCTTGAAATGAGTGAAGAGAATAAAAATACTTTGCTCGGGTAAAATATTCCGGCTGTCATCCTTGATCGACGTCGAAACAATATTTGCCGAATCTTTAAAGTACCTATCCGTATTCAGTTCCGATAAAGTATCAACCGCGTTAAGCTGCTTCATCAGAAAATTTACGCCTCTGAGTGATTCCTTTTCCTGCAATGTGAGATCGCCGGTCAGAACCCCGTAATTTTCACGCTCGGAAGTATACAGATAATTCTTATCGTCATCATCAACGGCTATTACCCGGTACTTTCCCGGCCCCATGTTTGTGAGAATATAATCTCCTTCCAAAGAAGTTTCCGTTTGATAATCGGCAAGATCCTTTGACGGGTCATAATTTCCCTGGTCAAGTTTATATGCAAATATTGCAATGTTTTTCCCGCGTCCGTTATAAACTTTACCGGAAATACTGCACTCGTCAATTTTATTTCCTGTAGCAAAAGCAAAAGTTACAGGCTGGGTTATTGAGTTGCCGTGGATATCTTTAAGAGCCGTGTTCAGAGTAACCACAAAAGTTTTATTTGGATCTATTTTATAGAATGGTTTCTCAAATTTAACTTCGACTTCTTTACCGCTCCAGTTGTATTCAATATCCCCCTTTATTTGAGGCGAAATCCTAAAAGCATCCTGAAAGCTGCGCCTGTCTACATATTCATTGAATTCATAAGATATCGTATTTCCTCTATAATTGAGGGTATTCTTGTTGGGACCTGCAATCCTGACTTTGGGGGGGGTTTTGTCCTCATCTCCTCCTCCGGGCGGTATTTGGTTTGCACATCCATATACATATATGGTAACTACAAATAACGTCAAAATAGACGAAATATAAAGAATTGTATTGATCGATTTTCTTTTCAATAATTCAAATATAACTAAAATTTTGCCAATTTTTAAGAAATTTATGATATCTTACTGCAACTGTTTACGGCTTTAATTATTAGTTAGAATATCCCTATAAGGTGGTATTGATATACCCTACAAAGCATACCATATTTGTACTAGTTGATTGTAGTAAAAACAGTAACTAAAACAATTATAAAGTAATAAACAACAGAGTTAGTAAAATGGAGGTAAATATGAAACAGATAAATAATACATTTAGGGCGCTGATTTCAACATTAGCGCTAATAATTCTTCTGGCTTTCGTATTACCTGCTGCAGCGCAGAATTCGATCTCAACCGACAAAAAAATCGTTGCCGGCGGAGAACATGAAAAAACAGAGCTTGCTTCAGGCAATTGGGTTTTAACAGACAGACGTATGGATGTATTCAACGAGGCCAATGTTACCCAGTGGAGCGGCAGCGAGCAAAACCTGAACGCTGTTTGCCAATGGAAGGATGTTCTTAGTATCATTCATACCATAAGCGGCTCATTCAAATGGCAGGAACCGCCAAGATCAATGGCGCCGGGAAGCTACAACAAGATTGCTGCAAGTTATATCAACGACGAATACAGCACAGATAACAGGGTACTGCTTGGAGTGAAAGTAAAGATAGATAACATTACATCAGACTATTCTGCTGCAGGACCGGGTTCGATAGATATTTTGAGATTAACAAAAGATAACAGAAATTATAGCAACGAAACAAAGACAGGATATTTTACAGCGCCTAAGACGCTAGTTGGCGAATCAAATGAAATGGTAATGATGGTTGATTGTTATATCGGGCAGGACCATTATGTATCAACATATACATACACATGGATAGGCGAAGAGTCAGCATCAAAATAAACATTAATTAATTTTTTCTGCTATAACAGCATAGCTGTAGTATTCCCTACTAATTAGCAGATGAACCGGGGCTTAACAGGTGTTAAGCCCTTTTTTTTATTTCAACCCCAC
>CAZMRG010000037.1:4909-19643 GCA_964568655.1 uncultured Ignavibacteriales bacterium
AGATGAACCGGGGCTTAACAGGTGTTAAGCCCTTTTTTTTATTTCAACCCCACCCTAACCCTCCCCGAAGGGGAGGAGTAATTCAATTATCCTAAAACTTTAAAATGACTTTCTGCTATAATTCCGCTCTAGCGGGATAGTATTCCCTGTTATTTAAATATTTTAAAAGTGTAGCTAGAAAGTTCCCCGCTTTCGCGGGGATGAACTCTGCAGATGAACCGGGGCTTAACAGGTGTTAAGCCCTTTTTTTTATTTCAACCCCACCCCAACACTCCCGGAAGAGTAGGAGTAATTCTTTTAACCTAAAGTAATAAACATGGCTATTTCCTGAAAATAATGAGGACGGATACACAGGTCCGCCCCTACAGAATTGTGTTGCACAGAAGGTAAAAGTGTACACCTATCCTGATCATTAACGCTTCATCTTGATTTCTGTAATTTCTTTGGCTATTTTTGTTCCCCGAAACAACCCGGGGAACGTCCATAAAAAAGGCGGGATTCTGATGGGCAGAATCCCGCAGGTTTTGGAGGTGGCTATTTGAGGATTGTAGAAGGTGGAACAAATTCTTAAATGCGCAGCGGGGTCCTGCTTCTCCAGCAGAACGAAGCAAACCCGCAGCAACATCTTAAATTAGGCTTCTGTGGTCCGGAAGCCTTAATCTGGATACAGGCAAGCTTCGTGACGTCAACCCCGCTTTGCAAACTTTTCATATCAAATTGTATTTCTTCTTATTACTAACATTCATGAATTACCTATTTGCTTTTGCTTTTAAATCTCAAATCTCAAGTCTTAAATCTTAAATCCATCTAGTCCATCTGTCTTCTCAGGAAAGCAGGTTTATCGTCGTTTGAGATCTTGAAATCATCGGTATTGAAATCAAGGTCGTCAAGCTCTTCTTCCCTTGTTCTTATTTTCTTTATGTCTTCATTCTGCAGTAGGTGTTTCCTCTGGACCGTCGGTATATCATAATACTGCAATTCCTGATTTGAGCTGGGAATTTTTGTTATGATGGTTTCTTTCTGCGACTCAAGCAGCATATTCTTTGAAGTGACAGTATCCTGCTCGATCGGGTTCGTGTTTGTCTGTTTAAGCTCAACAGTGTTGAATCCGGTTGCAATGATGGTCACAATAATCTCATCTTCAAGCCTTTCATCGGTTACAACTCCCCATATAAGCTTGCTGTACTGGCCGGCCGCTTCCGCTATCAGGGCGGTCATATGCTTAAGATCGCTTATTCTGAAATTCGGATGAGCGATAATATTGAGCAATATTGACTTTGCTCCTGCAATTGAAACGCCTTCAAGTAGCGGGTTGTTGATCGCTTCTTCCGTCGCCCTGATTGCCATATGCTCGCCTTTTGCATAACCAATTCCCATAAGCGCATCGCCCATATCCCTCATAATTGTCTTTACGTCTGCGAAGTCAACGTTAACCTTTCCGCGTTTTGTAATGATATCTGAAATTCCTCTTGTGGCATTGTACAGCACATCGTCAACTTTTTTAAAGCTGTTATCAAAAGTAATATCTTCGCCAAAAACAGAAAGAAGTTTTTCATTTGGAATAATGATGCACGAATCAACTTCCTGTTTGAAGCGTTTTAATCCTTCATCGGCAATTTTCAAGCGGTCAACGCCTTCGAAATCAAACGGTTTGGTCACAATACCGACAACCAGCGCGCCTGCCGCTTTAGCAATCCTTGCTACTGCAGGAGCCCCGCCGGTGCCTGTGCCGCCGCCCATACCGGCCGTTATAAATACCATATCGCATCCGCGTATCACCTGTTCAACTTCGTCCCTGCTCTCTTCAATCGCTTTGGCGCCTTTGGTATCATCCATGCCTGCTCCAAGACCAAGAGTCGTATTCCTTCCGATCTGTATCTTTATTTCAGCTTTGCTTTTTTCTAGGTCCTGAATATCTGTATTCAGGCAAATAAAATCCACACCCTCAAGACCTTTTTCTATCATGTTGTTAATTGCGTTTCCGCCAGCGCCGCCGACCCCAATTACTTTAATTTTAGCTCCGTAAGTTGATTCATTAACTAATCTGATTGACATGTTATTTTCTCCCTTTCCTCCACACCCGTGAACCGTTTAAACCGGTATGGGATAGTTTGTAGATTATTTTATTATAATTCATTTATTATTTACTCTTAACTATTACTTTATGCTTTTTAATTTACAACTCGTCGAACCATTGTTTTACCCTGTGAAGTATATTTTGGATCCCGGCCGCTTTTTTAACTTTAGCCTTCTTAATATTCTTTTTTTGATCCAGGTATTTTAACCTATGAAGAATTAATCCAATGCCTGTCGCGTAAATTGGGCTTTCAACTTCTTTGAGCAGCCCGCCGCCGATATCCATAGGTACGCCCAGGTTCACTTCGGTGCCAAGAACCTGCTGAGCAAGCTCGCGGGTGCCTTTTAATAGCGAACCGCCGCCGGTAATAACGACCCCTGCAGGAAGATAGCTTTCAATACCGGAGCGTTTTATTTCTTGCGCGGCAAGAACAAAAAGCTCTTCCATTCTTGCCTGTATAATTCTTGAAATTATGCTCTTCTCTATCTTAAGCGGCCTTCTTCCTTTAATAGCCTGGATCGTGATAATATCATCGTTGATTATTTCTGATATCAGCGCGTATCCAAATTCTTTCTTAACGCGTTCAGCTTCCCTTTCTTCAATGCCAAGCGTTTCGCTTATATCGTTTGTAACCTGGCTGCCCGCTATACCTATTCCGGCTGTGTGTTTAATGACGCCTTTTTTAAATACGGCTATATCAGTTGTTCCGCCGCCAATATCTATCATTGCGACGCCTACTTTTTTCTCAGATTCATTTAACACAGCATAAGATGATGCAAGCGGCTCGAGCACCAGGTCATCAACGTCGACCCCCGCGCTGTACACGCAATTCGAGAGGTCGTCAATCTGCGAAACAAGTCCGGTCAATATGTTTACTTTGGCTTCCATCCTCAGTCCGAACATCCCTACCGGCAGATCGAATATTCCGTCTTTGCCGTCAATTATAAATTCCTGCGGGATAACATCAATTATCTTTTCATCTTTTGAGAGCTTCAGGCTCTTTGCGCTTTCGAACAACCTGTCAACGTCTTCCTCCGATATTATCCTGTCGGGATGCGAAATCGCGACAATACCCTCAGACTGTATGCACCTTATATGCGGGCCCGCGATACCTACCGCAACGGATTTAATATCAAATCCCGAACGGTCCTCGGCTTCCGCAAGCGACGCTTTGATTGATTCAATGGTCTTGCCCGGATTTACAACCATTCCGCGGGATAATCCGTGCGAAGGCGCTTTTCCTACGCCAAGAATGTTGAGCCTTCCGTCTTCGCGTACCTGCGCAACAATTGTGCATATCTTTGTTGTGCCAACATCCAGACTTACAATAATACTTTCATCAATAGTATTTTTCTTTGCCATATAGTTTTCTTTTATTCTGTAACCGGCGCTTGGCCGTCTTTTACAACAATCATATCGCTGTATCTCATGTCGATATAAGAATAGGAGCCGCTTGTTCTGTATACTCTCACTTGCTTCAAAAAATTATTCAGGTAAACCAGTTTCCTGTCGATAGTATTTCTTAATACCGGGTTATAAATATCTCTCTGCGCATAGATCTTATCTTTGCCGTCCGCCATCTGTTCGTAATCAAGCAGATATATCGGGACCGCGTCATCAGATGAGTAAATAATAATTCCCGTTGAATCGCTGAAGCTTATTTCAGATATATAATGATACAGGCTTCTGTTCATCTTAATTGTTTCGCTTATAATATATTGAGCGATCTTCATGTTTTTCAAATCGTCTTTTCCCGGATTTGACGGCTCAAGCTTTACCGATAGTCCGCTGATAACCGGCAGGTCAATATCTCTCTGCTCTTTTTTTAGCAGGTACATTGTTAACTGGTCATCCACCAGGTAAATATCTTTTCCGTTAGTCGCTATTGCAAACGGATTCTTTTCGGATACTTCTATTTTTATTGTGGCTGATTCTCTTGTAACATTAACTTTCTTAATATTCGGATGCTTCGCTATCCTGCTTTCGATCATATTCAGCGTAAGCGAATTCGAGCATACAATAGAGTCGTTTAGTTTTGCAAAATCAAAAATTTCATCTTTAGATAGCGTTGTGGCGCCATAAAGCTCGACTCTTTTTACAGTCGATTTATCTTTCCACAGCCCTGAGAGAACGATACTTGAAGACACCAAAATCATCACGAAGACAAACGCTATTATGATTTTATAGTTTCTCAATGTGCCAGCTCCTTCTCAAAACCAACAAGCTTCACTTCAAGGTTTAGCTCAATACCTTTTGTATCTTTTACAGTCTTCTGAATCTTTCTAACCAGTTCCAGCACATCATTTGCCGTAGCGGCGCCGTTGTTGACAATGAAGTTAGCATGTTTGGGTGAAACCATAGCCCCGCCTACTGACATGCCTTTCAATCCGCATTCTTCGATAAGTACTGCTGCATGAGTTCCCTTGGGATTTTTGAAAATGCATCCCGCATTTGGAATTTCTACAGGCTGTGATTCATTGCGTTTCAGCAAAAACTCTTTGCGCAGCTTTAATAATTCATCTTTATCACCCGCCGGTAATTTGAATTTTGCCTGCATGATAACTGTATCTTTCAGATTTGAATTGCGGTAAACAAAACCGCATGCTTCTTTACTTAAGTTTAATATCTTTTCACTGCGTATTACCGTTACTTCAGTTACATAAGTTGACATTTCGCCGCCGTAACATCCGGCGTTCATGATCAGCGCGCCGCCAACAGTCGCCGGGATCCCGGCAATCATTTCAACGCCGGACAGATTATTCTGAATACAGAAATCTACAAACTTAGCGAGCTTGGCTCCGGCGCCGGATACAATCACCCCGTCTTCATTTCTTATGTAATTGAACCCGGTTTCAAGATTAATCACTACTCCCCTTATGCCTTCATCGCTTATTAATATGTTGCTTCCGTTGCCCATAACATAGAATGGCATTGACTTACTATTACAGTACTTAACCATACTCAGCAGGTCGTCTGAGTCGGCCGGCTCGACAAGATAGTCAGCCTCTCCGCCAATTCTGAAAGTCGTGAATCTGTTCAGCGGTTCATTAAGGAAAATATTCCCTTTAAAGAACTGCTTTATGTCGGTAAGCGAAATCAATTCAGCTTTATTCTTAATTGTTTAATGAATTCATCGCAAAGCCCCGTAACATCTCCTGCGCCCTGGAACACAATTGTATCTTCATCTTTCAGATCTCTCAGCAGGCCGTTTGTGATTTCCCCGCGGTCGTGCACATATTCCGAATGGCCGTTAAATTTTCCAAGCTCGTCAAAAATGAGTTTGCTTGTAACGCCTTCTATCGGTTTCTCGCGAGCAGGATAAATATCCATTAGGATCACCTTATCGGCAATTGCAAGCTTCTGGGCAAACTCTTTGTAAAAATCTTTTGTGCGCGAAAACAAATGCGGCTGAAACACGCTTATTACCCTCTTGCCGCCGGAAAGTTCCCTAAGGCCGTTTAAGCTTGATTCAATCTCTTTCGGATGGTGCGCATAATCATCATACACTTTTATTCCGTGTTCATCGTATTTAAGCTGAAGCCTTCTATCAACGGTGCGGAAACCCGCAATACTTTTCTTAAATACTTCAAAGTCCAGGTTCAATATTTCAGAGACTGCAAAACAAGCCGTAGCGTTTAAAACATTATGCCTTCCAACCATAAAGAGCTCAATATCTCTGAAAGCATTGTCATCAACGTCCAGTGAAAAATTCAGTCGATCAGGTTTAATAGTGTATTCTCTGATCTTAACGGCGTTGTTGAAATGGAACCCGTATGAAATAATTTTCTTCTTTATATCGCCAATTACGCTAAGCGCGTTCACATCATCTCCGCAAATAACGATCTTCGCGTCATCTTTAGTGTTTTCGCAAAACTGTTTAAACGTATTTTTTATATCGCCAAGGTCTTTATAAATATCAAGATGGTCCTCGTCAATATTTGTGATAACCGCTAGATCCGGCTTGAGCGTGAGGAACGACCTGTCATACTCATCAGCTTCTACAATTGCGTAATTACCCGCCCCATATCTTGAAGCTCCGCCATCAAACAGGGCTACGTTGCCGCCAACAAATATCAGCGGGTCAAGCCCGGCATCTACCAAAAGCTTGCCGATCATTGCAGTAGTAGTGGTCTTCCCGTGCGTGCCGGCTATTGCTATCAAAAACTTTTCATTTACAATTTCGCCCAGCATTTCGGCGCGGCGGAATGTTTTTATCCCAAGCTCTTCAGCTTTTATCATTTCCGGATTTGACTTACTAATGGCAGATGAATAAACCACGGCATCGGTAAACTCGTTAATATTATCAGCGCTGTGCCCGATAGAAATTTTTGCGCCAAGCGATTGGAGCCTTCCGGTAATATTGGTTTCAGTCATATCTGAGCCGGATACATTGCTGCCGTAATTGATAAAATATTCTGCAAGGCCGCTTACGCCAATACCGCCAATACCTATAAAATGTATGTTATTATAGATTATCATCTAAGCCAGGTGGCCCTGTTTAATTTTTAAAAAGTCTTTAATAAGCTCTGCGCCTCTTTCAAAATCGTTAGCTCTTATCCTGAACTGCCTTCGCCTGTGTTTCAGCTTAAGTTTTATAATCCTGAAATGTTCGTCTTCCTGCTGGCGCCGTTTTCTTCCGATTCTCACATGTATTATATCGTTGAACATTATTTCTCTTGAGCCAAACCTGTTCTTTAATATCATCCTGTCATTTTGCAAAATTATCATCGGCGAACGGATTATGTTTATTATCACCACGATCAAAAAAATCGTAATGAAAAAGATCAATATGTAAAAAATCGGGTCGTCAAATAACGCTTTGAAATTACTTTCAACGCTGCCTCTTATCAAAACATACGCGGCGAAAAATATCAGGTATATTACCAGCGACTGGTAATAGAAATCCATCCTGTATTTGTGAACCTTTTCTTCCATCTTAATTCTTCGAAGTATTTACCATCTCTATCAGCGAGAGGGCTATCTTCTTTGCGGCGCCCTTATCCGCAAACTGCGTAATGTTATTTCTCATTTCATTAAGCTTCTTATCATCTTTAATTACACTGAGTATTGTCTTCAAAAAATCAGAATCAAGCTCTTTATCCAGAATTATTCCGGCAGCATTTTTTTCAACCAGCGCTCTTGCATTTCTTTCCTGGTGATTCTCTGTTGCAAGCGAGAAAGGCACAAACACCGCCGCGCACCCGAAGCTTGCCAGTTCCATCACAGTCGATATCCCCGAACGGCATACAATTAAATCGGCCGCGGAGTAAGCGTAATCGATATTATCTAAATACTTCAATATTTTAATGCTTTTATACATTTTCACTTTTTCGGGAATTGTATCGTAAAACTTATCGCCTGTCTGCCATATTATCTGTATATCATTATCAGTAAGCTCTCTGAAAAATTTCAGCGTTATGTTATTTAACGTAATTGCGCCCTGGCTTCCGCCAAAGACTAACAGCGTCTTTTTATCAGGTTTCAGATCAAAATAATTGCAGGCTTCTTCTTTGGAATATCTTTTCAGATTCGCCCTGATCGGGTATGAAAACATTTCGATATTATTATGCCTTTTAAGATATTTTTTTGTTTCTTCAAAGTTCAATATCACTTTATCAGCTTTTGGCGAGAGCCATTTCACAGTTATACCCGGGTATGAATTCCCTTCCTGTATAACTGTCGGTATATGCATCTTGTGCGCCTCCCACAGAACGGGCCCGGAAACAAATCCGCCGGTTCCAAATACTATTTCAGGTTTAAATTCTTTCAAGTATAATTTTGATCTTCTCGCCGCTCTTAAAAATCTATAAGTTACTAAAACATTTTTGGGGCTTAAGCTTCTGTGAAACCCGCTAATATCTATTGTCTTTAACAGGTATCCTCCTGCGGGAACGATCTTTTCTTCAATCCTTCCTTTAGCTCCAATAAATTGTATTTCAATTTTATCGTTCAGTATTCTCAGTTCATTTGCTACGGCTATGGCCGGGTATATATGGCCGCCGGTTCCGCCGGCCGCGAACATTATCTTATTAAGCATTTTCTGCTTTCACGGTTTCAACCCAGGCAGCGCCTGTTTTCCTCTGCCGCCAGGTCGAAACATTCAGCAAAATTCCAACCGCTATCGAGTTAAATATTATCGACGTGCCCCCGTAGCTTATAAACGGCAGCGTCTGTCCTGTGGTTGGGGTAATACCTGTCGCCACCATCATGTTGATAAGCGCGTTCAGCGCTATGATACTTGTAATTCCAAACGCCAGGTATCTGCCAAAATCATCTTCAATAGATTTCGAAAGGCTTAAGCCTTTGTAAATGAAAATTGCAAACATTATTACAACCAGCGTTACTCCGATGAAACCATATTCTTCGCCGACAATTGAAAATACAAAATCATCATACGATTGAGGCAGGAAGAAATCTCTTTGATTCGAATTGCCCGGCCCTACGCCAAACAGCGCTCCGTTGCCGAAACCAATTATCGCCTGCGACAGCTGGTAGCCTGTATCGCCGCCGCTGGTATGCTCCTGGTATGAAAATATCCTTTGCAGTATGTACGGCTTTGAAAGAATAAATAACCCGGCAGCCGGTATAATAGATAAGAATGTTACAATAATATGTTTTGGCTTCACCTTTCCAACGAAAAACAACATTATGCTTGAGCAAAATACAACGCTGGCTGTCGAAAAATTCGGCTGCACCGCTATCAGCGCAACAACAATTATCACATAAGCTATCATTGGAAGATACCCGTAATACAAATTAGTCACGTAATCTTTTTTCTTCGCGAGCATATAAGCAATGTTGATGGTCAAAGCATACTTTACAAAATCAGACGGCTGGAAGCTCATTCCGGCAAAACGTATCCACCTGCTTGCGCCTTTTGTGGATTCAACCCCCGCAAAAAGCAGGTAAAGAAGCATCAGCACGGCCAATATTATCAATGGTTTTCTGAACTTTATCAATTGCCTGTAATCAAGCCTTGAAAAAAGAAAAATACAAAATATTCCCGCCATCGCTCTGACAAGATGGTTGCGGAAAAGATAGGAACTATCCCCGCTAAGCTTAACCGACCAGCTTGAAGACGCGCTGTAAACAACGCCAAGGCTGAACGTTATCAATACCAGTATAGGTATTAATATCCACAGGTCTATTTTATTTAATTTGTTTTCCACTTACAGAGCGTTAACTATTCTTTTGAATTCCCTGCCTCTGTGTTCGTAATTATCGAACATGTCGAAGCTGGCGCACGCGGGCGATAGAAGCACTATGTCGCCTTTCCTTGCCTCCCCTGCCGCTTTATTCACCGCGTCTTCCATGCTCTCAGCGCGGGTAACTCTTACAATACCTTCAAAAAAGTTTACAACTTTTTCTTTTGATTCCCCGATAGCCACAATATGTTTAACGTTTTTTTCGACAAGGTCTTTGATTTCCCTGTAATCGTTGCCTTTATCTTTTCCACCCAGAATTAATACTATCGGCGCATCAAATCCCTGCAGCGCATACCATACTGCGTTCACATTGGTAGCTTTGGAGTCGTTATAGAATTTTATCCCGTTTATATCTCTTACGAATTCAAGCCTGTGTTCAACCGCACGGAATGCGCTTAACGATTTTTCCAGGCTTTCATTCGGTATATCAAAAAGCTTGGCGGGAATGATAGCGGCAAGCGAGTTGTAAATATTGTGCGGCCCTTTTATCTGCAGGTTATTTTTATCTATTACCTTTTCAATTCCGCCGTTGTAAAAATATGTCAGGCTTTCATCCTTTAAATAAGCCCCGCTGCCAATATTTTCGGCGACTTTGCCGTTCATGCTGAACGCAGATTTCAAAGCGCTAACACCGTTGCCGTTGAGAACAAGGTTTTTAAGCGTCTCATCGTCATAATTAAAAACGATGTGCCCGTTGGCGTCCTGATTTTCGGCAATTCGCATTTTCGAAGCCGCATATTCTCCGAACGAGTTCCCGTACCTATCAAGGTGATCGGGAGTAATGTTTAAAATAATTGCTATCAATGGATTAAAATATTTTATATTATCTAATTGAAAACTGCTTACTTCCAGAACCGCAATTGAATCTTTTGTCATTTCGTCCGCAAATTCAGAAAACGCCGTCCCGATGTTTCCGCACACAAATGTTTCAAAACCGGCATCCTTAAAAATATCCCCTATCAATGTTGTCGTCGTTGTTTTTCCGTTTGTCCCTGTTATCGCGATTATTTTTCCCTTGCAATACCATGACGCAATTTCTATTTCGCTGAATACTTCTATTCCTTTTGAAAGCGCAGTCTGAATTACGGCCGAGCTTTGCGGAACTCCCGGGCTGACTATTAATGCATCGCTTTCAAAAACTTTTGGACTGTGGCCCCCAAACTCCGTATTAATGTCTTTTGCCCTGATCTCAGCCAGAAGATTCTTATTGACTTTTTCTTCCGGATTCGAATCGCTTAAAAGGACTTTGAAACCCTTTTTCTTTAAAAGCTTAACCGCGGCTACGCCGCTTCTTGCCGCCCCGATAACCGAGAACGACCTGTATTTTCCGAAATCAACTTTATGCAACTATCATCTGGGGAACGTAGCCCCAACGTTTAATCCAATTCCCTGGTATCTCTGGTCGTCAAATTCTCGCAAGTAATTGAAATATTTCAATTCAACCATTATGTTGAAATCGTAATTCTTGAAAAAAGTTGTGCCTGCAATAATGTTGAGTCCCATTCCGCCTCTTGCAGCGATCCTTGTGCCGTTAACGCCGTCATCCCTGCCGATGAAATGAAGCCCAAGTCCGCCGCCTACATAAGGTTCAACTTCTGATTTATTTTTGGGACCCAGGAACGGGTACAAAACGTTTACATCAATCCCGATATCCGTAAACGCAGGACTAGTTTTGAATCTGAAAGGAAGGCTAAGCTCCGCAAAGAAACCTTCCCCTACAAATTTTCCAAATGCTTCTAGCGCGATCATCTGGTTCCCGCTGAAATCGCTTTGAAGGAAGAACATTCCTATCTTTCCGCCCGGAACGAAATAAATTTTTTTGGTCGGCTTTTGCAATGTTCCTGAATAATCCTCATCTGAATTCAAACTTTGGTTACCATAACCCGTTTCCGCCTGATGTTTCGGGTTGAGCTTTAAATCGCTTATCAATGTTTGCGACTTAACGTTTATTGAAAAAAATATTACGCTGAATATCAGTAAAGCAGCCGTTATTATTTTTGATTTATTAATCCTCATAGTTATATATTTTAATTTGCAAATTATCTGAACTTGAAAGTCGCCAGCGTAACAATCGCCAGTATCACCGCAATGATGTAAAAGCGCGTTACGATCTTTGGTTCAGGCACGCCTGACATTTCAAAATGGTGGTGCAATGGCGCCATCTTAAAAATTCTTTTCCCTTCTCCGTACCTGCTTCGTGTGTATTTAAAATAATATCTTTGAATTATCACTGAAAGCGCCTCGGCAAAGAAAACGCCTCCAAGTATCGGCAGAAGAAATTCTTTCTTAACTAGAATGCACATAGTGCCTATTGCGCCGCCCAGGGCAAGTGAGCCGGTATCCCCCATAAAAATCTGTGCCGGGTATGAATTGAACCAGAGAAACCCGAATGAAGCCCCTACCAGCGCGGCGCAATAAACGGTTAGTTCCCCGTTGCCGGGTAAATAAATAATACTTAAGTACCTGCTGAATATTTCATTTCCCGAAACATAGCTTACGAACCCAAGCACAATGGCTGATATACCCACGCAGCCAATTGCAAGCCCGTCAAGGCCGTCGGTCAGGTTCACAGCATTCGATGTAGCCGTAATAATAAAAACCATGATCGGTATGTACATGTACGAAAAATCAAATTCGAGCTGCTTAACAAAAGGAATTGTTGTTATCGAATTAATTGATTTAAACTCAGGCAGAAAATATATCAGGCATGCTATAACAAGTCCCAATCCAACCTGGTTCATCAATTTATACCGGGCAACAAGTCCTTTTTTCATCTTCTTGAAAACTTTCAGGTAATCATCAGTAAACCCAACAGCGCCCATCCAAACCGTAGAAAGCAAAATCAACATAATGTATGTGTTCTTCAGGTCGGCCCATAATAGAACCGGAACCAGAACAGACAGCAGAACAATTACCCCGCCCATGGTTGGGGTTCCGGCTTTTGTCTGATGGCTTTGCGGCCCGTCGTGCCTGATTTCCTCGCCAACTTTCTTTTCCTGCAGCTTCTTCAAAATTTTCGGACCTATCCAGAAACTTATGATCAAAGCCGTCATAGCTGCAAGCGCCGAGCGCCAGGTAATGAATCTGAACACGTCAAATCCCGGGGGCGCAAATTTCTTATTAATATATTCAGCTAGGTAGTATAACACTTTTTCATATTGTTAAAATTTTTCTGCAGAATAATTTTTTCTCAATTTTTTGATTTTCAAAATAATCAAATTTTATAGGCGCCGCTTATTCCGGATACAACATCTTCCATTTTCATTGAGCGCGAACCTTTCACCAATACGATGTCATTCTTCTTTACTGTATGTTTTAACATTTCGGATATCGATTCCTTATCGTCAAAAAAGAAATTATTCTTAATCCCTTTTGCAGCCTTAAATGTATTAAAAGATTCTCTTCCGTATGTGTATAGATTTTCAAATCCCATTCTCTTTACCAGTATGCCGGCTTCTTTATGTTCTTTGGCGCTTTGTTTGCCCAGCTCAAGCATATCCGCCAGTACAATGTGCTTCTTCCCTTCGGTTTTGAATGCTTTCAGATTTTCAAGAGCCACTCTTACTGAATCGGGGTTTGAGTTATATGTATCATCTATTATCCAAACCCCGCCGGCGCGCTTCAATTGATTTCTCTTTCCTGTATCAGGTTTAAAATTTCTTAAAGCAGACTTTATTTTTGCCGCCGGGACATCAAAATAAAATCCAACTGCCGCGGCGCATAAAGCCGAATTGTAGCTCTGGCTCCCGATCGTATTTAACACAGTATTAATTTTTTTCTTCGCGCATTTGATTTCTATTTCAGGATAAAATCCTTTATACCTTAATATTCGTCCCCTGACATCAGGAGTGCCTGCCGAACCGAAAGTAAAAGCGCTCATTTCCTCATGCGCAGCCTTTTTTACAAGATGTTTATCATCTATGTTCAAAAAGTACGTTCCGAAATTTTCGCTTAGATATTCTATCAATTCGCTTTCTTCTTTTATTACTCCCCGGATATCTTTCAGGAACTCCAGGTGCTCTTTGCCGATATTAGTAATCAGTCCAAACTGCGGCTCTACAATATTGCACAGATTCTTAACTTCGCCAAAATGATTTGTCCCAACTTCCATCACGCATATTTCATGTTTTTCGTTCAGCCTGAATAATGTTAACGGAGTCCCGATAGCGTTGTTAAAATTGGCTTCAGTCTTTAATACGCTGTACTGGGCCGATAGAACATGCGCAATAAAATCTTTTGTCGAGGTCTTTCCGTTACTGCCCGCGACTGCAACAACCGGTATTAAGAACTTCCTCCGGTAATTTCTTGCCAGTTCGCCAAGCGATTTTATTGAATCATCAACAAGAACTATGGATCTATTTTTAAAAGAACGTTTTTCTTTACCGCTTAACTTTTTGAGCCATTTCTTTTCGGCTACAACAACTTTGACGCCTCTGCCGAAAACATCTTTTATAAAACTGTGCCCGTCAAATCTTTCGCCTTTAATTGCAAAGAACACTTCGCTTTTTCTGCATTTGCGCGAATCAATTGATACGCCGCTAAACGAAACCCCTTTAATTCCATCCGGATTTACAACCCTCGACCTGCTTAATTTCAGTAATTCACTGCCTGTAATTTTCATTAACTAAAATCTTTCAACAATTTCCCTGTCGCTTAAATGATGTCTTACGCCTTTTATTTCCTGGTATGTTTCATGGCCCTTGCCCGCAACCAAAATAACATCGCCCGTTGAGCTCATCTTAACAGCCTTTCCAATCGCTTGTTCCCTGTTTTCTTCCACCGAATAATTATCCGATTTTATTCCCGCTTTAACATCTTCTATAATACCCATCGGGTCTTCGTCCCTGGGATTATCAGAAGTAATGATCGCATGGTCGCTGTACTTAGTCGCAATCTCTCCCATCTTTGGTCTTTTGGTCTTATCTCTGTTTCCGCCGCACCCAAATACCGTTATTATCTTTCCCTTTGATCCGCTTGCGGCTAAAATCTCTTTAATAGTTGTGAGCACTTTTAATAATGAATCAGGCGTATGAGAGTAATCGATTATCGCTATCGCTTTGTTTTTCAGCGCCACCTGATTGAATCTTCCGTCAACAGGACTAAAATCTTTTATAGCGTTGACTGTATTTTTTATCGGAATCTTCATCGCCTTCAAAGCGGCAGCGGAAGCCAAAATATTATATACGTTGAACTTCCCGATGAGCTTTGTAGAAACATTTATTCTGTTTATTCCTTCGCCGTTTAACGGGACCAGCATATCAAAATTCATCCCGTCAAATCCCATTTTCAGATTCTCAACCGAAAACATTGAACGTTCAAAACCAAAAGAAACACGTTCCGCTTCGGAACCGTTAATAATTCTGGCTCCGTAAATATCATCGGCATTATAAATTACAGAAGTATTGTTTCCTTTTTTATTAATTCTTTCAATTGAATCAAACAGAATTTTTTT